>CAKSOR010000540.1 GCA_934477985.1 uncultured Eubacteriales bacterium | reverse complement strand
GTTTCATATAAACCGCTCACAAATTAATAACAGCGATTTACGTCCCAGTGACCATTTCACTGAGTGATGTCGGTATCCCAACCATAACTTAAATGTCAGAAAGTAATTGTAGTGCGGGTCTTGCGGGTATTTACGAGGTCTACCAGTACGACTTTCCCGCATTTGGCGCATTTCGTTTCAAGGTGACCTCTTGTGTCCTCGAAAATCTTCGCCAATCTGTGTCGGCAAAATGGGCATCTGACCTCACGAGGTTTCTGCTCGGCGATCGCGTCTCTGGCTCGTCGGATTTTTGCCATAAGTTCAGGTGTCGGAGTGACATTTCTGATTGGTATGCTGTTCATGCTGTGACTTCCTTTCTGAATTTCATATATCCAAGCTCGACAAGCCGTCTGACCGCTGTTGACATTGAGACACCGAACATTCCGCAGAAAACGCTTAACATGAATTTATCGTTGCAGTTTATTGAATCGGCGGAACTTGCCAAAGGCTTGTTCTCTGTCAGGAAATACATCGCGCGGTCGACTTCGGTCTGCGGAAGTAATATAGCCGCGCCGAGGACATTCGCCTGCCACTCGTTCCAATCTTCACGGGTTTTAAGTTCGTATGGCAGATAGCTGCTTCGAGTTGAGTATGCGCTCGTGCATATTTCCTTCTCCTCGTCCGACGCGAGCTGAAAGAGAATCTGGTGTGCGCATTCGTGCGCTAAGGTGAATCTGCGCCGTCCGAACAATCCGCTGTTCTTTTCACAGTTATGAAAGCGCGAATCGAGAATAACCTGATTGCGCTTCAACTGAATCGCGTATGGTTGCTGGTCAATTCTGATCGTGTATGAGGTGTCTGAATAAGCCGTCAATCCGCAGATACTCCCGTCCGGCGACAGCGGCGCGTATGAGACGCTGAGTCTGAGGTAATCCTTCGCGAGCGCGTTGATCGGCGTAGCGAGGACAAACCGGTTGGGATTGTCGACTTCATCTCCGTAGTAGCTTTGAAAGAAATCCTTCGTAATCGCCGCGGCGATCGCTTCGAGGTCGAGCCTTGAAAGAATAATTATAATCACCCTCTTCAGAATAAGTTGATATAACAGCCTTGCAGTACGTTCGCAGGAACATTCCCACTGAATGTGAACTTTCTTATTTATCTCGGAATATCCTTGACAAAATGGGACATTCGTGGTATAATGTGTGTAGTTGATATTCACATTTTAATTATACGACTTTTAAGTTCACTTGTCAAGTACTTTGGCACTTTATATTCGCAAACTTTCTATGAACAAAAACAGGAGTGATACAAAAATGACATTCGGAATGATATTCAGACAGGAACGCAAAAAGAAAAACATGACGCAGCAGGAAGTGGCTGACGCGCTCGGAATTACACGGCGCATGATCACGAGATACGAAAAAGACGAGGCTCTCCCTCGCACAAGAGAATCGTTCAGAAAGATCGCTGACCTGTTCGGCATCGACGTCAATCTTCTGCTCACTGAGGACGAAGCTTTTGTTGTCAAAGCCAACGAAAAATACGGAAACCGCGGTCCGAAGCAGGCACAAGCTTTAATTGACGGCATGGAAGGGCTCTTTGCCGGTGGAACACTCAGCGAACAGGACAAAGACGCTGTCATGAGGGCTCTTCAGGACATTTATTGGAAGTCAAAGGAACGCAATCAGAAAAAATACACTCCAAAAAGATATAAAAAAACTCCGGACGAGGAATAACGTCCGGAATGAAATATCTGAATTTTGGGGGATTGACGGGTCATGCGCTCTGAATACATATACGAAAAAGCCAGCAGGATCGTATCGCGCTGCGGGACAAGGAATACAATGGAGATTGCCGAAGAACTTGGGATTTATGTTGACTATATAGACGGTCTCGATAAACTGCTCGGAATGTACACCTACCAGAACAAAGAACGGCATATTCTGCTGAATTCAAATATGGATGACATATTGACAGGGATGGTCTGCGGTCATGAGGTCGGACATGACATACTTCACCGCGAGTATGCCAAGGCAAGCAAGCATCTGCCGGAATTCGTTCTGTTTGATATACGCAACAGATATGAATACGAGGCAAACGCCTTTGCCGCGCATCTCATGATAGATGATGACGAGCTGACGGATTACATTAAAGATGGATACGATGTGGTTCAGATAGCCCAGATGATGAACACCAACGTCAATATGATGCTGATCAAGCTGAACGAGATGAATCAACTCGGATGGGAACTTAAACTTCCGTATGTTCCGAGAGGAGATTTCCTGAAATCGGTGCGACCTGAGA
>CAKSOR010000539.1 GCA_934477985.1 uncultured Eubacteriales bacterium | reverse complement strand
TAATGAATATTGAATAATACTCGGGCGGTACTTCGCTTTATTTCACTTTTAACTTCGCTAAACCGCCCTCGGCAGTCTCCTTGTAGCGCTTCGAAATATCCAGCCCCGTCTCCTTCATAACCTTTATCACCTTATCAAGCGAGATCTTCCTCGAATCCGACAGGAAGCTGGCAAGGCTCACCGCGTTGATAGCTCTCATCGCCGCGACCGCGTTGCGCTCGATGCAGGGAATCTGCACAAGGCCGCAGATCGGGTCGCAGGTCAGCCCTAAATGGTGCTCTATGGCGATCTCAGCCGCGTACTCTATCTTGCCGAGGTCGAGCTCGAAAAGCTCTCCAAGCGCCGCGGCAGCCATCGCACACGCCGTTCCGATCTCAGCCTGGCATCCGCACTCGCTTCCCGAAATCGACGCGTTCGTCTTGACAAGGTTTCCGACGATTCCGCCAGCCGCGAGCGCCCGCACAATCTCATCGTCCGAATACCCGCGCTTCTGCTGCTGATAATACAGCACCGCCGGCAGGACTCCCGACGATCCGCAGGTCGGCGCGGTCACTATCTTCTCGCCGCACGCGTTCTGCTCGCTCACCGCGAAGGCGTAGGCGCAGACCATCCGGTTCTCGCGCGTCTCGGCGCTCTCGTCGATGTGCTGACGGTTCAGTAGCTGTTTTGCCTTTCTCTGGACACCGAGCCCGCCCGGAAGAATGCCCTCTCCGACAAGCCCCGCCGCGATGCTCTGCTTCATGCAGTGCCAGATCTCCGAGAGATAGTCGATGACGCCCTGCCCCTCGACTCTGCGCACATACTCGGGCAGGCGGATGTTCTCGCTCTCGCAGTACTCGGCGATCTTCCCGAACGACGAGACCGGATAGACGTCCGGCTCATCGAAGGTCGGATATTTGTCGCACTCAATCCGCCCGCCGCCGGTGCTTATCACGCGTATACGTTCGATCTCCTCACCATTCTTCAGCGCTATGAGATCCATCGTGTTGGGGTGCGGAATGTCGACCGCGGTTGAGTTGAAGCTGACATCGCAGTGTATCGGAGCGAGGGTCGCCACGATCACACGGTCAGTGCCGTGCCCGACTCCGGTCTTTGCCAGTGAACCGTAGAGTATCGCCTTGAATCTGTCGGCGTCCGGATGCTTTTCACGGAACATCCGGCAGGCGCGTTCGGGACCCATTGTGTGGGAGCTCGACGGACCGCGGCCTATGCGGTAGAGATCAGTCAGCGACTTCATCCCGCACGGCGCTTCCTCGGCGACAATCCCGCCCGCGCTGAAGAAGCGGTCTATCGGCACATCGAAGATCTTCGCCAGCTTCTGAATGTTTTCAGTTGACGGCATGGCAAGCCCGTTCTCCCACTTTGAGACGGCGCGGTTGCTGACGCCGAGGCTCTCACCGAGCCTCATCTGAGTTATACCGCTCTCTTTCCGGAGCTTTGAGAATATCTTCGCGAATTCGTTGGTAGGCATGGTGACGTCCTTTCGGAAAATGTGATGTATATATTGTACCGCATTCCGCGGAAAAAGTCAAGTCTCTCCGCGCGAGTTCAGAAATTGTTCATTATTTGCTATTCATTATTCATTAAGAAGCAATCAGCTTCCCACAAGCAAACCCACATCATTCCCGGCAGGTGAGCGGCTATGCCGCGAACGGGTGAATGAGTTGGCAAAGCCAACTCATGAATCCCCCAAGATAGGCACGGAGCAAACAATTACCAGTAGCAACCCTTGACGTTCGAGTCCAGGGTCGCACCCTGGCGAAATTGTTTCGTAGAAAAGGGGGTTGACAAATGGTATTTTATCTGGTATAATACAATCAAACTTTCTATACCGAAAGGACTGAAATCATGAACATTAACGTGAACTTCGAAAAGACCCTCGGCAGAATCCGCCCGATGCACTCGGTCGGTCAGCCGCCGCGCCTCGGTATCTCCGGAGATATGATGCACTGGCTCACCGACGCGCACATCCCCTACTCCCGCCTGCACGAGATGGGCGGATCCTACGGCGGACTCGTATACGTCGACATTCCCAACATCTTCCGCGACTTCTCGGCGAACGAGTACGACCCCGCTTCGTATGACTTCACCTTCACCGACCTTCTCATCAAACAGCTCATTGAGGCTGAGTGTGAGCCGATCTACAGGCTCGGCGTCACGATCGAGAACTACAATTTCATGAAGGCTTACCGTATCTTCCCGCCGTCTGACTTCGCCAAGTGGGCGCGCGTCTGCGAGTATATCATCAAGCACTACAACGAGGGCTGGGCAAACGGCTTCCACT
>CAKSOR010000538.1 GCA_934477985.1 uncultured Eubacteriales bacterium | reverse complement strand
CGCCCCCAGACCCCCCACCTTTCCCCAAACCTTTTTAAACAAAGGACTATTTGTGGTACTAACGCTTGCTTTCAAGAATGTGTTAGTTTGCGGATATATCAGGTTTTGCTTTCACGAATTGTTTGCTTTAGATATAAAGTAGTTTGTTTGGGAGAAGGGCTTCTACGTTCCGAATATTCACTATACCGATTCATGGAGGAATAATTATAAATGGCTAAGGTAAAAATTACCGAGACGGTCTTACGTGACTCGCATCAGTCCCTGATCGCGACCCGTATGACCACCGATGAAATGCTCCCGATTCTCGGCGAGCTCGACAAGGTCGGCTATCACTCCCTTGAGGCTTGGGGCGGCGCTACATTCGACGCCTGCCTGCGCTTCCTCAACGAGGATCCGTGGGAGCGCCTGCGCAAGATCCGCGCGGCAGTCAAGAATACCAAGCTCCAGATGCTTTTCCGCGGACAGAACATCCTCGGCTATCGTCACTACGCTGACGACGTTGTCGAGTACTTCGTCCAGAAGTCGATCGCGAACGGCATCGACATTCTCAGAATCTTCGACGCTCTGAACGATCCCCGTAACCTCAAGACCGCTATAAACGCGACCAAGAAGGAAAATGGACACGTTCAGGCGGCTATCAGCTACACGACCGGACCGGTTTACACCACCGAGTACTTCACGAACTACGCAAAGCAGCTCGAGGAGATGGGCGCGGATTCGATCTGCTTGAAGGACATGGCGGGACTTCTCAAGCCGTATGACGCCTATGAGCTCATCAAGGCGCTCAAGGAGACCGTTAAGATACCGATTCAGCTCCACACCCACTACACTGCCGGCATCGCTTCGATGACCGTTCTGAAGGCTGTAGAGGCAGGCGTGGACATCGTCGACACCGCTATCTCGCCGATGGCAATGGGCACTTCCCAGCCGCCCACAGAGCCGATTGTTGCGACTCTCGCTGGCACTGAGTACGACACCGGACTCGACCTCAAGCAGCTCGACAAGATCGCTAAGTACTTCACTCCTCTCCGCGAGAAGTACATCAAGGAGGGACTCCTTGATCCGAAGGTGCTCAAGGTCGACGTCAACGCGCTGCTTTACCAGGTTCCCGGCGGAATGCTCTCGAACCTTGTTTCGCAGCTCAAGCAGGCAGGCAAGTCGGATAAGCTCGACGAGGTTCTCGCCGAGGTGCCGCGCGTTCGTGCCGACGCCGGATATCCGCCGCTTGTCACCCCGTCCAGCCAGATCGTCGGAACTCAGGCGGTCTACAACATCATCATGGGCGAGCGCTACAAGACTGTAACGAAGGAATTCAAAGGACTTGTCCGCGGCGAGTACGGAAAGACTCCGATGCCGATCAAGCCGGAGTTCCAGAAGCAGATCATCGGCGACGCGAAGCCGATCACTTACCGTCCGGCAGACGACCTCAAGCCGGAGCTCGAGGGTCTCCGCGAAAAGGTCAAGCCGTGGGCAATTCAGGATGAGGATGTTCTCTCCTACGCGCTCTTCGAGCAGGTTGCCACGAAGTTCTTTGAGTGGAGAAAGAACCAGCAGTTCGGTCTTGACGCTGATCATGCCGACGCTGAGAACAAGATCCACACTGTCTGATAAATTTCCGTAAAGACACGGATAATAAAACGCACGGCCGGGGAAAGCCCGGGTCGTGCGTTTCTTATGAAAAAATACAGAATGCGGAGAATCCGAAAATGGATGATATCACCGTTTCCCCGGACAACACCCGGCGTGAGAACAAAATGGGCGTCATGCCCGTAAACAAACTAATAATAACGATGAGCCTGCCGATGATGATCTCAATGCTCGTTCAGGCTCTCTATAACATAGTCGACAGCATATTCGTCGCGAGAATCAGCGAGGACGCGTTGACGGCCGTTTCGCTGGCCTTTTCGATGCAGCAGCTGATGCTTGCGGTTTCGACCGGAACCGGAGTCGGAGTCAACGCGCTCCTCTCGAAAAGGCTTGGAATGAAGGACTACGAAGGCGCGAACAGAGTCGCCAACACCGGAGTTTTTCTCGCGTTTTGCAGCTACATTCTCTTTCTGATTCTCGGGATTTTCGCGGTCAGGCCCTTTTTTATGATGCAGAACGACGACCCGGCGATAGTCGAGGCGGGAGTGACGTATCTTTCGATCGTCCTCATCTTCTCGTTCGGGCTTTTCGCGCAGATCATAATGGAGCGTCTCGTCCAGTCGACCGGAAAGACTATGATCGCGATGATCACGCAGACAATCGGCGCGGTCATAAACATAATCTTCGACCCGATACTCATATTCGGACTCATTGGATT
>CAKSOR010000537.1 GCA_934477985.1 uncultured Eubacteriales bacterium | reverse complement strand
ATTTACAGGCTTATGTACAATCCCAGACCGGCAAAGAACATTCAGGAGAAAAAGGCGTTTATTGTGGGCGGCGGTATCGCAGGACTTGCGGCGGCTGTTTTCCTGATTGATGATGCAAAGATGCCCGGTCAGAATATTACGATCATTGACAAAAGAGCGCATTTCGGCGGATGCTGCGACGGTTATTCCAACGGGAAAGGCTATGTCTATCCGGGCGAGCGCGAATTGGAGCCTTTTATGGAATGCCTTTGGTATCTCTGCTCCAAGATTCCTTCGTTGGAGGAACCCGGACGCACAATCCTCGATGAGGCTTACGAGTCAAATCAGGAGAACCCGATTCACTCCGAATGCCGCGTGTTGGTGGATCATGGTCATATCTGGGAGAAAATCCATGATTTCCGAATTAAGGACCCCGCCGCTTCTGAAAAGGTGGTCAATATGATCGGCATACCGGAAGAACAGCTGGAGGATATGACGATCGCCGACTACTATGGAGAAGACAGCGAGATATTTGACAGCGCAGGTTGGTGGTGCGGTCATACCATGCTGGCCTTTAAGCCATGGCACAGCATTCTGGAATATAAGCGGTATTCTGCTCGCTTTGGTCTCAGTACGCGAATCGACTATCTGGAAGGGATTCTGCATACGAAGAGAAACGAAAGTGATTCCATCATCAAACCTATTCTGAAATGGCTTGAAGAGCGCGGCGTCAACTTCAAGACGAAATCCAGAGTTTATAATCTGGATCTGGATGAGGCGTGCAATACGGTACAAGCCATTAAGATCTATGATCAGGAAGATATTCCGGTTCGTCCGGAGGATCTGGTTTTTATCACCAACGGTTCCATGATGACCAATGCGACATTCGGCGATAATACGCATATCGCTCCGGTCAATCGTGACACATCTGATTTGGGCCTGTTTACGATTTGGCAGAACCTCGCAAAAAAGCATGAGAAGTTCGGGCATCCCGAAAAGTTTATCAGTTCGATTGACAAAACAAAGTGGATGAGCTTTTTCCTGACGGTGAAGGATTATCCGGAATTTTTCCAGCGGTTGGAGAGGATGACCGGCAGCCGCTCCGGTACCGGCGGAGCGATTATACTCAAGGATTCGCCGTGGGAGTTTTCGTTCGTCATTTACGACAGGGACTATTTCCCGAATCAGCGCGAGCTGAACGCCGACGTCCTGTGGAGCGACGGTCTGTTTGGCGAACGGATCGGCACCATCGTGAAAAAGCCGATGTCGGAGTGCACCGGCGAGGAAATTCTGACAGAATTCCTGTATCACCTCAACATGTCCGATATGCTGGATGAGGTGCTGAAGCATACGTATGTTTCGACCTGCATGATGCCGTACATTACGTCGCAATTCATGCCGCGCAAAAAGACGGATCGGCCGCGGATTGTACCGGAGGGCTGCACGAACCTTGCGTTCATTGGTCAGTATGTCGAAGTGGACGACGATGTCGTATTTACCATTGAAACTTCTGTCCGCACGCCGCTGGAAGCCGTGTATATGCTGACCGGTCTGAACAAGGACATTATTGAAGTGAATCCGTCGCGGTACGACATTCGCTACTTGGTCGAGAACTTCAAGAAGCTGATAACCGCCGACGAGTGCTTTGACGCCTTTTCGGACATCCAGTACCACATGGACGAGCCGCAGTCGAATCCGTCGAGCGTTCCGCTGTGGTTTCTGGCGAAGCTCGCGCGTGAGCAGGTGACTGTCGTTTTGTCGGGCGAGGGCGCTGACGAGATTTACGCGGGCTACGAGTGGTACGACGAGACCCCGGCGATGAAGAGATACAAGAGAATCCCGAAGCCGGTGAGAGTCGCCGCGGCGGCTGTCGCGAAGAAGCTGCCCTACTTCAAGGGTCACGACTTCATCATAAAATCGAGCGGCAACCCCGAGGATTATTTCATCGGACAGGCGATGGTCTGGGACGAGAAGAGCGCCCTGAAGGTGCTGAAGCCCGAATACCGCTCCGGCAAGAGCGTGCACGAGATCACCGCCCCGATTTACGCGCGGGTGAAGGACAAGTCGGAGCTCGACAAGAAGCAGTACCTCGACCTGAATCTCTGGCTTCCGGGCGACATATTATTGAAAGCCGACCGCATGAGCATGGCGGCGTCGCTCGAGCTCAGAGTGCCCTACCTCGACAAGGTCGTGATGAAGCAGGCGCAGTCGCTCCCGCACGAGTACAAGATAAACGGAAAGAACACGAAGTACATCTTCCGCAAGGCGGCGAACAAGACCCTGCCCGACGAGTGGGCTGACCGCCCGAAGGTCGGCTTCCCCGTGC
>CAKSOR010000536.1 GCA_934477985.1 uncultured Eubacteriales bacterium | reverse complement strand
CTGTGCGGTCGCCCCGCGTGAACCTTATGGTTCGTGCGGGGCTCATTTTCTTGACCATCTGTCCGCCGACCGAACCTGCCTGCTTCGAGGTGAGCTCGCCGTTGTAACCGTTCTTAAGGTTCACACCGACCTCCCTTGATGTTACCACTACAGCTTGAATTTTGCCCCGTTTAATCGGCTTTTTCGCCGTTTTCCGGCGGAACTTCGTCCGTCTCATTCGAAGCGGGTGAAACGATCATCGCAAGGTCGTCGTCAAGCTCACCGATGAACTTGTAGATGATGCGGATGCTCTGCCGGTATTTCGGTGCCTTCCTCGACTGATATTTCACGCCCTCTGGCAGCTCCTTTGGTCCGACCTCGATCCGCTCGACGAAGGTCTGCAATATCTCGCGGTCAAGCTCCTCTATATGCGTGAACTTTCTCGCGAGCGCGAAAAACTTTGAATAGTTCCGCTCGATCTCCGCCGCCGGGTCATCCGCGTTCGGGCTGAGCTCCTCTATCGTCTTGCGGAGTCCGGCGGATTCCTTCTCCATCTCGGACACCATGGTTTTCAGCCTGACGTCATCAAGAGTCCCCTCGGCGTTGTCGAAGTAGAGCTTCGTGATGATCCGGTTGATCGTCTCAAGCCGCGCCTCGGCTTTTTCTTTTTGTCTTCTCGTCAGCTCCGAATCCGTATTCCGCGTCCTCTTGCCTATGATATCCTCGACCATCGCCTGAATCTCCTCATCGGTAAACGAGAGCAGCGAGTTGAGGTCGCGCCGTACAACTTCAAGAAGATCCGAATACCTGATTCGCACGCCCTCGCATGGATTCGCAATATCCGCCCGCTTGTGGGTACACGTGAGATACCAGTACTTCTTGCGCTCGTCTTTGTAGACAGTTCCGCCCGAACAGAGCGCGTGTCCGCATTTTCCGCAGACGGCGATTCCTCCGAATATGCTGTTCCTGAACCGCTCGTTGTCCTGAAACCTCCTCGTCCCTCTTCCGAGGTTCTCCTGTGCGCGCTCAAACGTCGTCTCGCTGACAAGAGCCTCGTGCGTGTTCGGCGTGACGACCCAGTCTTCCTCCGGAATGCTGACCTTCTTCTTCGATTTGACGCTGACCTTACGGCTTCGACCGAGAATCGTGTGCCCGAGATAGACGCGGTTTTTCAGGATGCGTTTGACCGTTGTGTAATTCCAGACGTCCGAGGCGCGGAGAGCACCCTCGTCGCTGAAATCATCCCGGAACAGGACGCGGTATTTCAGCGGCGGGATAATTCCGTCATTGTTGAGGTCGAGCGCGATCTTCCGCGACGAGTCGCCATCGCCCGCGCTTCTGAATATCCGCTGTACGATCGGCGCGGTCATTTCATCCGGGACAAGGAGATTTTTGTTCCTGCTGTCCTTGCGGTAGCCATACGGCGGGCAGGCGCAGTAGAGACCGTTCTCGCGCTTGTTCCGCAGAACGTCCTTGACCTTCCTCGAACCGTCGCGCAGATAGACCTCGTTCATCGCGAACTGAAAGGGCGCCATTATATTGTCGTGTTCTGTGTCGAAGTTGTCCGCGATCGCAATGTACCGGATTCCGTTCTCAGGGAAAAACTGCTCGGCGTAATAGCTCGACTCGCGCATATCACGACCGAGTCTCGATAGATCCTTCGTGATCACGGTGTTCGCCGCGCCGCCGCTCAGCTGACGCATCATATCCTGAAACGCCGGGCGGTCAAAGTTGCCGCCCGACCATCCGTCGTCCACGAACTCGCGCACGAGAACAATGTTGTTCTGTTTGCAGTAGTTCGAGATGATCATTCGTTGGTTCGTAATACTTCCGGATTCGCCTGTCTGCATCTCCTCGCGGGAAAGCCGCAGATAAGCGAACGCCAGAATCATTTTGCCGGTTTTCATCTTGCCTCCTTCTCCATACCGACTCCACGTTTAATATTATACACCGGGCGTGCCGGTTTTGTCAATGGTGTGTTCTGGAATTCAGCTCTGTCGGAGATTTCAGCAAGGCGGTCGCGAACCAGCTCGGCGGCACTCTGCCTGCCCGCATACGCGCGGTGAACCTCATAGACCGCCTCGTCAAGCTCAACGGTGTGGGAATTCTGATCATATTCCGGCTTCTTGTTTGCTTCCATACATTTACCTCCGTAATCATCGAACAAATCGTTTCGGAATCATTTTGCACTTTCACAGCAGGATTCAAACAGAAAATCGCTTAAATATACCTCTATACCAACTGATTCTGATCCGGGAAACGCGGAATTTCAGTCTCCGCTTCTGTCTGAGCTTCCGTCCTGATTTTTCTTTTGCGCCGCCCGCGGTTCTTCATCG
>CAKSOR010000535.1 GCA_934477985.1 uncultured Eubacteriales bacterium | reverse complement strand
GGGCGAGTATGTGATAACCTCAGTCGAGCATCGGCTCGGGGATGATTTCCTGACGACTCTCGGACTCCGTGAATATGCAGAGCTTCAGACCTTCAAGCCGATCGTTGATACGGCAGAGACTGACAAGCTCGATGAGGTCGCAGAGTCGCGCGGCAGCTCGGCGGGAACTCCGACCGGGATCATTCTTCCCTTCGCGTCGCGTACCTGCCGCCTGACGAGCCGATACGGCTACCGGACGCATCCGGTCACGGGGCAGAAAAACAGCTTCCACGGCGGAGTCGATCTCGTCGGAATGCAGTCGGACGGAATCAGCGGAAACATTGTTACCGCGGTGAAGAGTGGTCGCGTGATCCGCTCGCGGATTGTTACCGATAAATCCGACGCGACATGGCAGTGGGGCAATTATGTCGCCATCCTCGGCGATGACGGAATGACGATCTACTACTGCCACCTCGCGAAGCGCGAAGTTACCGAGGGGCAGACGATAAGACGCGGCGAGCGGATCGGTATCGAAGGAACTACCGGACAGTCAACCGGAGTGCATCTGCATTTCGAGGTGCGTCATGGCAGTGAGAAGCTGAACGCCGCAGATTATCTCGGCATTCCGAACGAGCCGGGAACATATCGCGGCGATCCGGCTGAGAGCAGAAGCGCGTCAGTAGTTATCGACGCTCTCGCGGGGAGGATAACAAAATGAGTGAGTCTATAAAGAAGCTCGCCGAAAGAATTCTGAACCCGCCACCAGAGATCGGCGTCACAACCGGAACGGTGATTTCGATTGTCCCGCTCAAGGTGCGCGTCATGGACGGCATAACGGCGGCTTATCCGAGGCTCTGGTACTCGGATGGACTGAGCTTTGAGGTCGGGGACAAGGTGATAATCTCGGCTTCAAGCGGCAATCAGTCGTTCTACATTCTCGGAAAGGCGGTGAGAGCTTGAAGAGCTTCAGATTCGATTTCAATAAAGGCGATTTCGATATGATCGACGGAAAATGTCAGGTCGTCGAAGACAACGAGCTTATAAAGAACGCGGTCGAGAAGCTGATACGCACTGAGCTTGATAAATATCCGATCTATTCCGGCAGCGAGTACGGGATGCCCTTCCACGGATGGATTTACACTCAGCGTGACCGGGAGCTTATAACAATCGCGCTCAGCCGCGAGCTGTCCGAGCGGATACCCGAGCTTATCGCCGGGGTGAAGCGGGTCTATGATATTGATCTTGCTTTCGAGCGGCGCGGAGTGACGGTCAGATTCTCGGTCGCTACGGAATACACGGAGAAGGAGGAGTTTGAGACATGGGCAGCGTTTTAGAAGCTATGCTCTCGCGCGTCGATGATACCTACGACAAATCGGTCGGTAGCGTGATATATGACACTCTCGCGCCAGTCGCGCCAGAGATAGAAGCACTCGGCGAGAGGGCGGCGGGAATACTCGACGACCGTTTCGTCGATACAGCCGAGGGCGACGCGCTGACACGAGCCGCGGCTGAACTCGGAGTCGACCGCAAGCCGGCGGCATACGCCGAAGGTGAAGTGACCTTCACCGGAACAGCCGGGACGCAGATTTCAGCCGGAGGACTTGTCGCGTCGGAGTCGGCGCAGTTCTATACCCGCGACGACTGCACGATAGGCTCTGACGGCAAAATCACGGTCCGTATCGTCTGCACCGAGCCGGGAGCGGTCGGAAATGTCGGCGCGGGAGCGATAAACCGCCTTCCGGTCGCGCTCGCCGGGGTCAGCTCCTGCAATAACGCATCGCCGACGAGCGGCGGAGCGGACAGCGAGAGCGACGACGAACTCAGAGCGCGGACATATCTGAAAGTCCGCGCGCCCGGAACATCGGGCAACAAGAACGACTATGTGACATGGGCAATGTCGGTCGACGGAGTCGGCGGTGCGAAGTGTGTTCCACTCTGGAACGGCGCGGGAACGGTCAAGGTCGTGATAGTGAGTTCAAGCGGAGAGGCGGCTTCGACCTCACTTGTCAGCTCGGTATCCGGCTACATAGAGACTGTGCGTCCGGTCGGCGCGTCGGTCACTGTCGTTTCGGCGACGGCGAAGACACTGAACGTCAAGGCGAAGATAACATTAAAATCCGGCTACACCGAAACGACGGTCAACACCTCAATAACCGCCGCGATACGCGCGTATCTGCAAGCCTTCCGGCTCTCGGGGAGCGTCGTGTCATACGCGAAGATCGGCGCGGTAATTCTCGGCGTCGAGGGCGTCGACGATTACAGCGACCTGAAAATCGGCGTGGGACCGGCTCTCGGGACGAGCAATATCACAATCGGAGAGACCGAAGTTCCGGTTATGGG
>CAKSOR010000534.1 GCA_934477985.1 uncultured Eubacteriales bacterium | reverse complement strand
GTTCCGCTTTGTCGTCGACTTAGCTTCTTCGAGGTAGTCTGTCAGCTTGTTGAAGCTCATCGAGAGCTCGGTCGTGCCCGCGCCGATGAGGTCGACGCCCTTGACGCGGTAGAACGAGTCGAACTGGTAGGTCAGACGGATGGTTTCATTCGCGAAGTGCTTCGCGTCACCCATACCGTCGATGTTGATATTGCAGATAATCGAGTCGTTTCTCACCGTGAAGAAATAGCGCGTGTTCAGCGCGGGCTTTGCGAGAAGTCCGGTCTTTTCGCCGCCAAACTGCGATTTTCCGATGTCGAACGCGCCGAAGCGGCTGGTGAAATGCCACGAGTCAGCGGTGTCGGTTATCGTGAAGAGGTCCTTTATGTCGTCCTCGACCTTGATCTCGCGGAATTTTCCGTCGGCGGGGACGATGACGTAGCATTCATCCCTGTGAGCCTCGTTGTCGTTCACCCCGTACTCCGGGGTGATCACGACCGCGACAGCGTTCTGTTCGTTTAGACCCTTGGGATATAAGTCGAAGAGACGGTAGTTTTCCACCGGAGTCGCGGCGCGTGTGAATTCGCCTTCAAAGCCCTCCGCGACAAGCAGGAAACGCTGTTCGCCGTCGTTTTCGCCGATTTTCCAGAGCTCCGAGCAGTGGTGGTCGGTGGCTGTCCACATATTGAGTTTGCGCTCAACCGTGAAGATGTTGGCGAGCTTCATCTCGCCGTCGGAATATCTGTAGACCATCCGGACGGATCTGTCCGCTGTATTCCCATCTGATTTTATCGTGAGATCGGCGATGACGCGGTCGCCGGCGAGGTCGATCTCCGCGGCGCTTCCGATGACAAGATCATTTGCGCCGCCCGGAACTGACAAGGCGCACTCGCCGAACTCGGTAACGATCGATTTCTGACCGTCCTTCACGCCGAATCCCGCCTTCACGCCGAAATCAGCGCAGGGGTCGATAAACGCGCGCTTCGAACCGGTCGGTCCGAAGAAGACTCCGGCACGCATCTTTGACGTGCCGTCGCCGCTTTCCGTCCAGGTGAGGACTATGTCGTTGAGTCCGTCGCCGTTCATGTCGGCGAGTTCAAGCGACGGGTGTGAGTCCGGGGTGATCGAATTTTCGCTGACGCTTATCGAGCCGTAGGTCCAGCGGATGATAAGCGGCGCGCCGAAAATATCGCCTTCGCGCTTTCCATAGAGCTTCGCGCTCTCGTCAATCGTCTGAGTGATCAGATTGTAGCCCGAGAGATAGTCGGGAAGAATTTTGTTAGTGCGGATCGAGTCGGTCAGGAGATAGCCCGAGCCGGGCGCGTAGGAGAACGCGGCGGTTATCTGCCAGTTATCGCTCTCGTGGCTTATCACAAGCTCGGCGTTTATCTTCAGAACGCCGTCTGACCATCCGGACGGTTCAAAGCTGCCCCAGACCACGCAGTCGGAGTAATCGCGCTCCTCCTCGGGGTAGCCGTCGATCGCGCGCATAAGCACGTTCTTTCTGAGCTCGAGCCTGTCGGTGACGCGGAGCGTGCGCAGGTCGACTATCCAGAGCGTATCTGGCAGATCGCCGTCATAGGCGACGACCGCCGCGCGCTTCTTATCGGCTGAGATCAGCTGTTCGTTCACATGTAAGCTGATTTTTTCGCCGCTGTCGGTGAACTCATGTTCGCCCGCGCCGACCGGCTTGATCGAGGTGGGATCGACATTCTTTCCGGTCTTTTCGATCCGGCAGGGAATATCGTTCTCGATCGCCCAGAGCATCGAGGAGCTGTTTTCTGCGACGGTGAGCGTGAGCGTCTTACCCGCGGTCTCAAACGCGAATCTGCCGATCGAGCAGTCGCCGGACGGCATGCGGATGTTCGTGAGCGCAGAGCCGCGGAAGCAGTCCCTGCCGATCGACTTCACGCTGTCGGGAAGCGTGACCTCGGTGATGTCCGAGAAGGCGAAGGCGCTGTCCGAGACGGTTGTGCAGCCGCTGTTCACCTTGACCGAGCGTACGTTCTTATTGTTCGTGAAAGCGCCGCTGATGACTTTCACCGACGCCGGGAGCGTGAGCTCGCCGCCATTTCCGGTGTAGCCGATGAGCACTCCGTCGCCGACGATGACATATCCGTTGGAGTCGCTCTCAAACGAGACGTTCGCGAGCGCGCCCTTTCCGATATGCGAGACCGTGTCCGGGATGGTGAGCTTACTGTTCCAGGCGGTTTCGGAGCTGAGCGCGCCGTCGCCGATCCAGACGAGCAGCTGAGGAAGCGTTATCTCGCTGTAGTCCGACAGTCTGCCGTGCAGGAAGCCGTCCTCGAGCTTCGCGACGGGCAGTCCGTCGATGATGTCGG
>CAKSOR010000533.1 GCA_934477985.1 uncultured Eubacteriales bacterium | reverse complement strand
GGTGTAGTGGCGGGTCTTGTCGGTCACAATGCTATCGATCCTGACGTTCAGCCGCTCCTGCACCGCGATGTCGCGCGCGTAAACCGCGTCCTCGACCACATCGCCCGAGGATTCCTCCACGCCGAACTCGATCTTCGTGTCGTTGTCGCCGCCGCGCGAGAGCACGCGTATCACCGCGCCGTCGAAATTCAGCTCGGGGAGATCATCCTTCGCGTTCTGGCGGGAATCCGGGTCTTCGGCTTTTGTCTCCTCCGCCGTTGTCGTCTCGTTCTGTCCGTCGGTCGTGACCTCGGGAGCTCCGGTATCGCCGCAGGAGAACGCCGCCGACGACATCAGCAGCGCCAGAAACAGCGCGAGGGTTCTTGTGAGTTCCTTCTTCATTTTTTTGATATTCCTTTCTCATCATTGCTTTTTCATATAATAATTTTACTCCATTCCGCGCAAAAAATCAATGAAGAATATTTCGTTTTCACTTGACTTATTTTGATATATACGCTATAATATATAGAAAGGAGCTGATGAAATGAATTCCGCCGCACTCCATGAATATCTGAAGAAATACACGCCAATCGAGAATTTATGGCGTGAGCGCTTCGAGTCGGGCGAATACCCGGTCACCTCGACCTCCTTCGGGGCGATGATCGGGCACTACGTCGCGAGCCCGACCTATAAGTCTGTCACAATCGCCAGGCACTCGCGCTTTTACCCGCACTACTTCCACGCGCACGATTTTCTCGAGATAATGTACCTCGTCTCGGGCGAGTGCGAGAATATCTCCGATGTCGGGCGGACGACGCTCTCCCCCGGCGACCTCTGCTTTGTCCCGCCCGGCGCGTGGCATCTCCCGCTGATCGGTCAGGAGAGCATACTTCTGAACTTCTGCGTGCGGACAAACTGGATCTCCGAAAAGGCGGCGCGGATAAACCATCCATCGAATCTGACCTCATTCCTGAAGGGTCTGAACGACCCGCAGAAGCCGCGCTGGACACTCGTCAAAAGCCATTCCTCGCCCGAGGTTACCGACCGCGCCGAACGGCTGATCGCGGCTTCGACAGAGATGTACGAGGACAGCGAGTACGAGATCGAGTGCCTCCTCGAGGCGCTTTTACTCGCGGTCACAAGACTTTGCGGAGACGACACCGAAACGGGCGAGAGCTTCTCGGACGATGAGCTCTCCTCGCGGATAATCTCGCTGATCGGCTCGGAATACCCGACTCTGACGCTCGATGAGCTCGCGTCAAGGCTGAACTACTCAAAGGCGCATATCTGCCGGAGCATCCGCGCGGCGTTCGGCGCGACCTTCAGCGATATTGTCAACCAGCTGAGGATAAGCGACGCCTGCCACCTCCTGAAGTCGGGCGGGATTCCGGTCTCGGACATCGCGTATTCATGCGGCTTTACGAGTGTCGAGTATTTCACGCGCACCTTCCGCCGCTACACCGGAACAACGCCGAGCGAGTACAGAAAAAACGGCTCGGAATCACCCGAACCGCCTTTTAAGTTCCACGTTATAAAAATCTGAGACATGTGCCGGCGCCTCAGACATTGTCCGGAATGTCGGTCACCATGCCGTCGAGATACGAGCACTCCGAGACCCTGCCGACCTTGATTGCGTGATGCCGCGCGTCATACTCAGCCGTCGTGACCGAGGCGTTCGCCACCCACTTCGGACCGTCCTTCAGCGCGCCGATCGTCATCCACTCGCGCATCAGAGCGCGTATCGGCGTCGCGTGAGTCGCTATCAGGACGGTTTTTCCGTCGTTCACAGCGGCTAACTTCCAGATCTCCGAGGTCACTCTTATAGCGAGCTCGGCGACAGATTCACCGCCGGTCGGACGCGACGCGAAAATGTTGTTCTGCCACATATGCCAGTCGTCGGGGTAGAGCCGTTCAATCTCGGTGAACTCGGCGTTCTCCCACTTCCCGGCGAAGACCTCGCGCAGATTTTTGTCCTTTATCGGGACAAGCCCGTGCGGCGCGGCGATGATCCGACCGGTCTCATAGGCGCGGGAGAGATCGCTCGCGTAGGCAATATCGATCTGTTTGTCACGCAGATATTTCGCCGCGCAGCGCGCCTGTTCACGACCAAGATCGGTCAGCGCGCCGTCGTAGTTCCCAAGGAAGCGTCCGGCGAGGTTTCCGGTGCTTTGTCCATGGCGTATGAAAATAAACCTTGTCATCCCGCAAGCTCCATAAAAAAATTATTTATTAATCAATATTCAATATTCAGTATTCATTAAAAGCCTTCGCTCAGTCTGAACCCCTCCCCAAAAAGTGGACACTCGAATCCCAACGCAACTCCACAAGACCCCACATTGTGGACAGCAAAATT
>CAKSOR010000532.1 GCA_934477985.1 uncultured Eubacteriales bacterium | reverse complement strand
CCCCATCGCAAGACCCGACGTCATGTATCCGGAAAAGAGCTTTACGCTCGATAATCCGGAAGTTGTACGGACTATCAAGGCGATGACCGAGACTCTCGATTCAGATGAGTTGACGATAATCGGACCATTCAACAAATATGTCGTAAACGACGATGGAAGTGTCGAATTACGCTTTGCGCATTATAACGTCTTCACACGTGATGGTACTCCACATTTGTTATCTGTTTATCTTAACCCTGATGGAGATATATGCAGCACATTGCGTCACAATGTTCAGGATCGTAATGATTTTTGCAATGAAGATCATATAATCATCGGAAACCAAAATCTATGTTACCTTGTGACAAATTCAGGCGTCGTCGAACTCGACGGTGAATATAAATTCTTTGCGAATGACGATGCACAAGTTGATGCCATGCGCAAGAAAAAAGTTAATGATTTGATCCTCGGTTCATCTGCATATTTACTTAGAGAATCAAACCCGGAAATAATGACGATAAAAAGAAAGATCACATCATACTATTGATTTCCCCGAATCTTTGTGCAACATTCCCTCTTGACAAATTCCCTGATAAGTGCTATAATAAAGCAGTATGAAATCAGATGAACAATGGCGTTCGTCCGGCGTCGGGCTTTTACTCACCCCACCGCCCGGACGGACGCTTTCTTTTTTGGGAAGGAAGGCTTAATTATGACAAAATACATCTTTGTGACCGGCGGAGTCGTCTCCGGACTCGGCAAGGGAATCACGGCGGCTTCGCTCGGTCGTCTCCTTAAGGCGCGCGGACTCAAGGTCGCCGCTCAGAAGCTCGACCCCTACATCAACGTCGACCCCGGCACGATGAGCCCCTATCAACACGGCGAGGTCTATGTCACCGAGGACGGCGCCGAGACCGACCTCGACCTCGGTCACTACGAGCGCTTCATCGACGAGAACCTCAACAAGTACTCGAACCTCACAACCGGCAAGGTCTACTGGAACGTCCTCAACAAGGAGCGCCGCGGCGAATATCTCGGCTCAACCGTGCAGGTCATCCCGCACATCACGAACGAGATCAAGGAATTCGTCTACAGCGTCGGAAAGCAGACCGACGCGGATGTCGTCATCACCGAAATCGGCGGAACGATCGGCGACATCGAGTCTCAGCCCTTCCTCGAGGCGGTGCGCCAGATCTCGCTCGAGGTCGGACGCGAGAACAGCCTCTTCATCCACGTCACGTTAGTTCCCTTCCTGCGCGGCTCGGATGAGCACAAGTCGAAGCCGACCCAGCACTCGGTCAAGGAGCTCCAGGGCATGGGAATCAACCCGAACATCATCGTTCTGCGCTGCGACGAGCCGCTCGAAGAGTCGATTTTCAAGAAGATTTCGCTCTTCTGCAATGTCAAGCCCGACTGCGTCATTGAGAATATCACGCTTCCCTTCCTCTACGAGGCGCCGCTGATGCTCGAGAAGTCTAACTTCTCGTCGATCGTCTGCCGCGAGCTCGGAATCGACGCGCCCGCGCCCGATCTCACAGAGTGGACGGCTCTTGTCGACCGCATCAAGGCGCGCCACGCCGACCCACACGGCAAGACCGCGAAGATCGGTCTCGTCGGAAAGTACGTTCAGCTCCACGACGCGTATCTCTCGGTCGCCGAGGCGCTCCGCCACGCGGGTTACTCGCTCGACGCCGACGTCGACATTCACTGGATCGACTCTGAGACGCTGACTCCGACCGACTACAAGGACAAGCTCTCGGGGCTCGACGGAATAATCGTCCCCGGCGGATTCGGAAGCCGCGGCATCGAGGGCATGATCCTCGCCGCGAGATACGCGCGTGAGAACAATGTTCCGTATTTCGGAATCTGTCTCGGAATGCAGATCGCGGTCATAGAGTTCGCGCGCGACGTCGCCGGAATCGCCGACGCTCACTCGGGCGAGTTCGACGAGCTTTGCAGGCACAAGGTCATCGACTTCATGCCGGGTCAGAGCAACGACATCGACAAGGGCGGTACACTCCGTCTCGGCGCGTACCCCTGCGTGATCAAGCCCGGCACGACGATGGAACGCTGCTACGGCAAAAACGAGATCAGCGAGCGCCACCGCCACCGCTACGAGTTCAATAACGACTACCGCGAACTCCTCGAGTCGAACGGTCTCACCCTCTCGGGAATCTCGCCCGACGGTCGCCTCGTCGAGACCGTTGAGCTCACCGACCGCCCCTTCTTCGTCGGCGTCCAATACCACCCCGAGTTCAAATCCCGCCCGAACAAGCCCCATCCGCTCTTCAAGGGCTTCATCGAGGCTGCACTCAGATAGCGCTTTTTGTGGGGGGGGGGGGGGGGGGGGGGGG
>CAKSOR010000531.1 GCA_934477985.1 uncultured Eubacteriales bacterium | reverse complement strand
CCACTCATCGCCCGAGTTGCTGCTCTTGAGGCTTACCTTGATCGTCTTTACCTCGTCCATCGCGCTTTCAGTGTCGGTTGTGAAATACATCGTCAGCTGCTGTCCAAAGCCCTTGTAGTTGTAGCGGACGCGGTATTCGAGCTTTGTCACCTTCGACGCGTCAAAGTCAACCGTTTCGCTGTAGCTTATAATAGGGTCGGTCGATTGAGTCATCGATTCGCAGGACATATAGCCGTCCTTTACGGTCAGCTGCATCGATCCCGAAGACCAGCCCTCGGTGTCCGCGAGTCTGTTGAATTCCCACTGACCGTGGACACGCTTCTCGCCATCGGCGTTGTAGTAATCATAGTTGTCGGTCTTTATCGTGATGATATTGTTCTCAAACGAATATTCGTAGCCGAGATCCGCGCAGAGTCTTTCGACCGGGATGAGCGGGAGCTTATCGAGCTCACCGAGCTTGCAGGAGAGCTTCTTGTCGGCACCGTCGAGCTTGTATGTGTCGGAGCCGACCTTATAAACGATGGTGTGATTGGTGAAGTTCAGGGTCAGGGTCTTTGTTTCCTTGTCCCACTCGTAGTAGCTTCCGAGCGCGAAGTCGAGTCCGATCGCCGGGTCGAAGGCGAAGCAGAGTTCGTTCTTCTCGTTGTACTCGGGACGGAGCTTCTGAGTGAAGGTGTTGCCGTCGATGATCATCGTCTTCGGGACCGAGTTCGATGTGTCCTCCTTGAGGAATTCTATCGACTTTACCGTGAAGGTCGAACCTTCGGTCGAGCAGGGGTCAACGCGGAACGCCGCGAGCTGCCCGGTGAAGGATTTGAGTTCGCTTGCGCGGATGTAGTAGTCGGTCAGCACGTTTTCGTTCGACGCGGTGAAGGTCTTGCCCTTGGTCTCGTTCCATGCCTTGTCGGTGTTGGTGAGGAAGAACATCTGCATTGTCGAGCCTTCCTCAAGCTTTGCCTTTACGCGTATGAAGTCGATTTCGTCAAGGTCGATCGACTCCACGGAATTGAGGATTATCATCGGGTCGTTGTTCGTCGACTTTCCGGTCACGCCGTAGTCGCCATAGGACGAGCTTCCGATTCCGCCGAGATGTCCGTCGCGCTTTTCGGAAAAGTCGATCGTGTAGACCGAAGTGAGGATGTCGGGATTTATAGCCTCGGTGTAGTCGCCGTTCCTTCTGAGAAGATGGAGATACTGCGGGTAGAGATGGTTGATTCTGTAGAGCTGATTTTCGGTCGGAACGGTGTTTACCGACGCGTCAGCCTTTGCCGAGGTATACGCCTCGCGGAGGACGTCAAGGTATCCGAAGCCTTTTTCGTCGGTTGTCGGCATTATGTAGGTTCCTTCGCCGTACTCGTTCCATGTCGAGAGCATTAGGAGCTTCTTCTGCCAGTTTTCCTTCGGGTAGGTCGGGAGATATTCGGTCTTGATCCACTCCTGAGCCGCCGCGTAGTCGGTCATCGACATCATCGGATAGCGGATGCCGTGCCACGGGATGCTGTTGAAGCCGACGCTGATCGTCGGGACGGTGTACGGAGAGCCTTTCTTCGCGCTGGCGAGGATTGACGCGGTGTTGGTCTTGAGCTGATAACCGCTGTTGCCCCAGTTGTAGGCGTAGCAGCCGTCAAAGCCCATCGCCGCGATGTTCGAGTTCGCCGAGCCGCAGGCAAGGTAGATCATTCCGTCAAAGCCGTACTTCTTTATTTCCTCTTCAAGGTAGTCAAACGCTTCCTTGACCTTCGCGTTGCCGCCGAGACGGCTTGCGAGCTTGTCGGTTCCGAAGACGCAGAGTATCGGACGGTTGTCGACCGTGATGTGCCTTGGATCCTTGAAGTAGTTCTCGATGAAATACGGGACGTAATTCTGCTTCCACTCGTCCATTGAATTCGGGCTTCCGGCGTTCGCGCACTCCCAGATGACGCAGAACTTCGAGAGATTCGAATACTTCGCGTTCATGAATCCATCGTAGAGATGTTCAGTACCGGGGCGCTGAGGCTCGGACGACTGTCCCATATAGATGCAGAACGCCTGAAAATCTATTCCGTGCTCGGTTATGTACTTGATTTCCCAGTCGGCGGTCTCAGGATTGCCCTCGTCGTAGTAGCCGAGAACCGGGTGAGGATCGTCATAGGGCGAGATGCATGACCAACCGAAATGCGCTCCGTTGCGCCAGAGCGAGCAGACGTTCATTCCGACGACATATCCGGTCTTATCCTCCGGGACGATCGGTTCGGGTACATAGTCCTCCCGGTCGAAGGTGCGGAAGACCTTGAAATTATCGAGCGAGACATTCATGCTTCCGTTGTTTTTGAGATTGAAACTGTCTATCGATGTAGTATATTC
>CAKSOR010000530.1 GCA_934477985.1 uncultured Eubacteriales bacterium | reverse complement strand
GGATGGAAGTGTTGACCGGGGCGCTTTGAGGGCGCTCACAGAGTGGTATTATAATGAAGGCTGCGACGGAATCTTCGCGTCCTGCCAGTCAAGCGAGATACACGAGCTGTCGCTTTCAGAGCGCGTCGGGCTTGCCGGGGTCGTGAAGGAAACCGCGGACAGACTCGCAAAGAAGGGGCGGCGGATGACGATTGTAGCGTCGGGACATGTCAGCGACCGGTTTGAGGATCAGGTCGCGGAGCTCAATGAGGTAGCCGCGACCGGAGTCGATTCGCTGATACTCATCTCGAACCGGCTTGACATCGAGAACACCTCGGACGGGATGTGGATAAATGATCTGGACAGGCTTGTCGGGCGGCTGCCGGACATTCCGCTCGGAATATACGAGTGCCCGCGCCCATACAAGCGGCTGCTCACTCCGGCTATGATCGCGCACATGACAAAAAGCGGGCGGTTCGCGTTCATCAAGGACACCTGCTGTGACCCGGACGAGATCGACCGGCGTATAAAGCTCATCGAAAGCACGCCGTCGGACGGCCTGAAGCCGATGCTTTTCAACGCGAACGCGCAGACTCTCGGCGAGTCGCTGAAATCCGGCGGCGCGGGATACTGCGGTGTCATGTGCAATTTCCACCCGGCGCTCTATGTGAGATTCTGCCGCGAGCCGGAGAATGAGATTCTGGGCGCGTTTCTGTCGCAGGCGGCGTTTATCGAGTCGATTAACTATCCGACCTCGGCGAAGTATCATCTCGACAAGATCGGCGTGCGGATGGAGAGTTTCAGCCGCGTCGGGCATCAGGGGCTGACGCGCTACGAGCGGTTATGCGTCGACAAGATGGATCTGCTCGCAAAACGCTTTGAGAAGGAATCCGGCTGACGCGTCCCGAAGCGATGTCTGCAAGGCGCTCCCGCCGAATGTTTTGAAAAGGATATCAGATGAACAACAAAAAAACTCCGGTCGCGTATGAACTCGCGGAACGGATAAAAAGCGAAATACTGTTCTCGGGCGATTACAATCCGGAGGATCATCTGCCGGGTGAGGTCGCGCTCGCCGAAAGGCTCGGCGCGGGGCGCTCGTCGGTCAGGGAGGCTTTAAAGCTGCTGGCTGCCGGCGGCTACGTGACGATAATTCCGAACCGCGGCGCGTTCGCGCAGGTGACGAGCGCCGACGAGATGCCCGGCATAGGCGGCGTCATCGAACTTCTCGGCTCTGACCGGATTCCGGTCGAGGAGATGCTCGGCGTGCGGAGCTGCCTTGAACCCTACGCCGCCGGGCTTTGCGCCGAAAACGCCGACCAGAAGGTACTCGACAAACTTCGGCTGACGGTTTACGCGTTCGACGGCTGTACCGACCTCAAGCGGCTGTCCGAGCTTGACTATGAGTTCCACCAGACCGTGATCGAGGGCTCGGGCAACAAACTGCTCTGCGAAATCTGCCGGAACGTGCTTAAATACTTCATGCTCTACAGTTATACCTCAAACCGGCGGAGCAGTGAGCCGTCCACGCTTGACGAGCACCGCGCGATACTCACGGCGATTGAGGCTCATTCGCCGTCCGAGGCGAGCGCGGCGATGCGGCTTCATCTCGAGGTCGCGAAACGCCGTTTCCACGAGCGGGAGCGCGGGGAATGAAGTGCTTCTGCGGACATAATTGCGCGCGGTGCTTTGTGTATCTCGCGTCGCACGGCGAGCCGGAGTGCCGCGATAAAGCGGTGAAATTCTACGACGGAAAGTTCGGGTTGAAAGTCTCGCCGGACGAGGTACACTGCGAGGGCGGACGGGCAGAGGACGAGCTTGTTTTCAGGCTCTGCCGCGGCTGTCCGTTCCGGAAATGCTGTCTCATGAAGGGAATTGATTACTGCGGCGAGTGCGATTCACAGTGCAGGGATTTTGTTGATTACCGCGAAAGATATGTAAACAAGGTCGGACAGAAAGGTCAGGACACATGACGTGCCCTGACCTCCTTTTATTTGCTGAAATATACCGCGGTCGCGGCGGCTGAGCGGCTGTAATCGGCTGGAATTTCGAGTCCGCCCTTGTCCGGAGCGTCGTACATCGCCCATCTGAACACATAACCGATCGGGAAGAACGCGTTCAGCATCACGAAATTCACGTATTCCTCGTAGAGATCCTTCCGTATCAGCGGCAGAATCATCCGGTCTCCGAGCGCCGCGATTCTCTCTTCGTACTCGTCGGCGATTCCCGCGACTGCCTCGCGGATAAGCTGCTCGACGTTTCCCATCACGTCATAGCTCATCACCGGGAGCGTCGGGCGGAGTCCTCCGCGCTTTTCGAGAAAGCCCTTCGCGACGAGGTCAGCCGCCATCTCCTCATCGACCTTCGAG
>CAKSOR010000529.1 GCA_934477985.1 uncultured Eubacteriales bacterium | reverse complement strand
TGCCCCAGTCATAGACCATTCCGCCGCCGTACTGCTTCATTCCGCGCCAGTCGCTCGGAATTCCGCGCGAGCCGTGGATGCGCGACTCGATGTTGAAGATTTCGCCGATCTCGCCCGAATCGTAAACCTGCTTGATGCCAAGGATGTCGACGTCAAAGCGGCGGTTCTGGTGAACCGAGAAGATCTTTCCGGCCTTGTTCGCGGCGGCGATCATCGCTTCGAGATCCTCGGAGGAGAGCGTCACGGGCTTTTCGCAGATGACGTTCTTTCCGGCCTCGAGAGCCTTGATGACGACCGGGCGATGCTGATCGTTCGGGATCGCGACGGTGACCATGTCGACCGACTTGTCGTTAAGTACTTCCTCAAACGATTTGTACGCGTGGATTCCGCGCGACTCGGCGAGCTCGGCCTTCTTCGGGTCGATGTCGTAGATTCCGTTGAGGTGAACGACGTCGCTCTTGAGCGCGTGCTGAACGTGCCAGCCGCCCATTCCGCCGTAGCCGATTACTACTAAGTTTTTCATGATTATGCCTTTCCGGCGCGCCAAAAGGGAAGTGCGGCGCGCTTAAAACGGACGCCCGATCCGCCGGAATGCGATCCGGCGGAGGTTCGTTCCGTGAAATATCAAAAATTTCGGGTCTTATGCCCAGCTCATAGTTCCGGGCTTCGGCTCGGAGATGACGACCTGCTTGAGGAATTCAACCGCCTTGCGGAGTCCCTCGTCGATGCTCATGAGGCTGTCCTCATGCTCGATCGACATGACCTTGTCGTAGCCGACGAGACGGAGCGCGGACGCCATGTCTCTCCAATACTGGAGGTCGTTGCCGTATCCGATCGAACGGAAGACCCACGAACGGTGGATTTCGTCGCCGTAGTGCTTTGTGTCGAGAACGCCGTGCTTTGCGGTGTTGATCGCGTCGATCTTGGTGTCCTTCGCGTGGAAGTGGTAGATCGCGCCCTCGAGCTCGCGGATGGCGGCGACGGGGTCGATGCCCTGCCAGATCAGGTGCGACGGGTCGAAGTTCGCGCCGATCGTCTCGCCGACGGCGTTTCTGAGCTTCAGAAGGGTCTCGGGATTGTAGACGCAGAAGCCGGGGTGCATCTCGAAAGCGATCTTCTTTACGCCGTGAGCGTTCGCGAACTTGACTTCCTCTTTCCAGTAGGGGATGAGAACCTCATTCCACTGCCAGTCGAGAATCGCGAGAAAATCCTCCGGCCAGGGGCAGGTGACCCAGTTCGGGTATTTCGCGCCCTCGTGGTCGCCGGGGCAGCCAGAGAAGGTGACGACGGTGTCGAGACCCATCTTCTCGGCGAGAAGAACGGTGTCGCGGAAGTCCGACTCGAATTTCGCGGCGATTTCCTTGTTCGGGTGAACGGGGTTGCCATGGGTCGAGAGGACGCAGGGCTCGATTCCGTACTTGTCGAAGGTCGCCATGAACTTTTTGAACTCGTCCTCGTCCTTTAAAAGGACAGCGGGATTACAGTGAGCCTTGCCCGGGTATCCGCCCGAACCGATCTCAACCGCCTCGACGCCGAGCTTCGAGAATATAGCGAGAGCCTCGTCGAGAGTCTTGTTGCCGTAGCAATTCGCAAGAACTGAGAGTTTCATTGTTTTACTCCTTGTAATTTCAAGTAGGGCGCCCGACGGAAAATAAGAAGGGGGTGGAAACCGCCGGGCGCGTCCCGACCGTCCGACAGGGGAGGTCTTCCGATCGGGGGATATGTCGCAAGCGGGGACACGTCAAACCCCGCAGGGACGTCATAAGGGTCGGCGGCAGCTGAGTTGATGATGGCTGCCGCGGACTTTGAGTATGTCAGGGACGATGATCGTCCGGGACTTCGGTTTGTTCGCGGGCAGGGGATGTCCGCGGTTTTATCCTCAGAATCTGAAGATGTCGCCGGTCTTCGCCGAGGTGTAGATGCCCTCGAGAATCTTGGTGACGCAGAACGCCTGCTCGGGAAGGACGCAGGGATTCTTGTCGTTGACGATGGCGTCGATCCACTGAGCAGCCTCGATAGCCGCCGGATCCTTCGAAGCGCCAGCGTAGAACGCGACTCCGCCTGCCTCGAGGTTAGCGGTGGTCACCGACTGACGACCGTTGATTATCGAGTTGATGCGGACGCCGTTGACCATGTCGCCGCCTGCCTTCGTTCCGCAGACAGTCGTGACAGCCTCGCGGACGTCGAGCGTGTTGAGCGCCCATGCCGACTCGAGGACGATCGTGGCGCCGTTCTCCATGACGATGAATCCGAACGCCGAATCCTCGACGGTGAACTTCGCGGGATCCCAGTCGCCCCACGCGTTGCCGGTCTGAGTGTCGTTGTTGAGCTTGTGGTATGTAGTGCCGACGCAGT
>CAKSOR010000528.1 GCA_934477985.1 uncultured Eubacteriales bacterium | reverse complement strand
CGTTTCCGCTGCCGAAGGTGATCATCGACTTGTAGGACTTGTCGTCGATCGTGGACATACGTAAGTTTCCCTCGCCTGCCATGAATGTGCGGACTCTGTCAAACGCCGATATGAACTTCTCGGTGAGACCCAGATACTCCGGGTCGCCGTCCTTCCTGGCGCGGACGACCTCGAGCTCAAGCGAGGTCTGGAACGTGCCGCAGGGAACATACTCGCCGAGGAAGGTGAGCTGATCGGTCTCGTCATATTTGCCGTCGCCGTTCAGATCTCGCTGCATTCCGGAGCAGACCTCGATGAATTTGTCGAGTGTCCACTCGTTGTTCCGGACAAGCTCATACGGATTCGGGGCTTTCTGCTCATCCCAGATACGCTTGTTGAAGTAGATAACCGTCATGTCCTTGTAGAGCGACAGCGAGGCGTCTCCGATGAAGCCGAAGAGCTTTCCGGCGCAGGAGAAGCGGTCATACATATCGGCAATCCACCACGGATGGTCGAAATCGCAGTACTCGAGATAGTTTCCGTCCATGAAATACCCGTCCTGCGCGATCGGCATAGTGCAGACTGTTATGCCCGATATCAGATCAAATTCTCCAGTTCCCGACATGATGTCACTCTTGATGAGTCCGTTGAAGACATCGCGTGTGTTCCAGGCGCCGTCCTGGATGATGAACTCAAGATTTATGCCAAGGTAATCCTCCACCATCTTGTTCTTGTTGTAGACCGCGTCGTTCACGACATCGCCGGTCTCTTCCTCGGCGTCATATTCGTAGGATTTCGAGGTTGTTATCAGCATTGAGAAGGTCTTTCCGCTGTTGTCCTCCTTGTCGAAGCCGATCATATCGGCGGTTGTCAGGGCGGCGGTCGTCGACTCCGCGCTGTCCTGGGACGTTGTCTGAGGTATGTCCGCGGTCTCCGAGCCGCAGGCGGCGAGCTGAGCGGCGAGCAGAAATACCGGGATTAGTCTGAGCTTCTTGTTCATGGGTTTGTCTCCTCTGAAAAATATTTGTGTATCCGCTGTAAATCATTGTAGCATACGCCGCGTGAAAAGTAAATAGGATTTTAGCGCCTATTTAAGGTTTTGACTCCAGAACTCTTGACAAGCGCAGTCAACTGTGATATAATCAGTCAGGAAAGGAGTTGATCCCATGACGGCTTTTGACCTCGCGTGCGTACCAGTGACAAAGATATACTCGGCGGTCAGATTCTCCCCATCTGGCAACACGCAGAAGCATGACCGCCCATGCTTCGGTGTTTTTCTGAAGATACACGGACACACATACGCGAACACAAGCACCCAGACAGTCCCATTTGGTTCCGACCGCGTGATTCTGCTTCCCAAAGGCTCGGACTATACGATAACCACCGGAGCTGAGCGTGATCCCGGCGAGACCTTTGCCATCGAGTTCGACTGCGCCGGAGATTTCGTCTGGGACAGGCATTATATCTCGAGCTGGAAGCTCAATGATCCGGCGCTTGTGAATTCGCTATTCACGGAGGCAGCGCGGATCTGGACATTTAAGAAAACGGCTTATTACCCGCGCTGTATGTCCATACTTTACCGTATATTCGCCGAGCTTGAGCGTGAAAGAATATACATCGCATCACCAGGCCGGGAAAGGCTGCGCTCAGCGCTCGCCTGCTTTGAGAGGCGGTTTTCCGACCCGACGCTCTCGGTCGATGACCTTGCCGAAGCCGCCGGGATGAGCCGTTCATATTTCACAAAGCTGTTCGCCAGATTCTACGGAATGCCTCCGGCTGAATATATGCGCATGATACGCATCGACAAGGCAAAGATCCTGCTGTCCGAGGGAAGTCTGTCTGTCAGTGACGTCGCCGAAAACGTCGGCTTTTCGAGTCTCTACTATTTTTCGGCGGCATTCAAACGCGAAACCGGTGTGCGCCCGATCGATATAATGAGACTGAGATAAGAACACCGGTCAGGACGCTTCCGCGATGAACAGACTATAGACTCAAAAAGGCTGTCTCGCTGACGCCTCAAAAAACGTCCGGACCCACCCCAAAGGGGGGCAGGCCGGACGTTTCTGATATAATTGCATGAAAAACACCATGGACTCGGAAAGAAGTAATGCCGGAACTGCCGGTGATCGGTCTTTCGTAAAAGCAAAAAAAGAAAGCAAGCACTTACCGCTTGCTTTTCTTCTTATTCTCGATCAATTGAGACTATCAGTGCGAACAACCTCTCATTGATTATGAAGAGGTGTTCAACCAGTGTATCAAATGGTGATGCAGTTGATGGTCGAAAGCCGATTCCCCGGACGGATCAGCGATATGAGCTTGCTTTCAAATTCGCTCTCGCCGGAGAAGGCGACTTTGATTTCTCCATCTCCACCTCCGG
>CAKSOR010000527.1 GCA_934477985.1 uncultured Eubacteriales bacterium | reverse complement strand
GGCGGGCACTCCGTGCCCGTCGCCCTCGTTTTGAGCACGCAGCGGGCTGCGTGCTCAAAACGAGGGCGATGGCGCGCTTCGCGCGCCACCTGCGTTCGCCGGGGCGGCTGCGCCGCCCCGGCGAACCCGGCTCGCGGTAGCCGCGAGCCGGCACGAGGGGCTTCACTCAGCGATAACTTCCACGCCGATTCCGTAGCGTCCGGATCTGCGTCCGTAGATCGAAAGTCCGGCGTCATCGACCATTCTGAGGGTCAGCTTAAAGCTCTCCTCAGCGTATCCGACGAGCAGCCTCGACGGGATCTGAATATCACAGAGAGTTCCGTAGCTTCCAGCCTCATCGAGCTCGTCGTCGACCGGCTGATAGTGATGCGAGAGCGCTCCGCGCGAGTCCGCAGGGCAATCCGGCAGTATAATCTCACTGATCTTCTCGTCATTGAACAGAACCTCTAACTTTCCGGGGTTCTTGCGCTCGTCGGTCTGCGGGAAGGAATTGCGGTTCGCGCCCGGATCGCATCTGTAGCCAAGCATGTAGTTGAGATCAATCTTCTCCGGCTTGCCGTCAGACGGATAGTCGTGCGTCATCGGAGCTCTCGTCGACGCCTCGAACACAACTCTCAGCCCCGAGTTCGCGTCAAACTCCGGAATGTCCGCGAGCTTCACCTCAGCGCTGAATTCACCTGCGCCAAGTCCGGAGAGCTTAGCGCCCTGAATCGCCGGGATCGTTATGTCAAAATTGCCCTCGAACCGCTTCGGCTCGATCTCAAGCGCGTCGGCGCGGTCGCCGTCAACGTCGAACAGCAGGCAGTTCGTCATGATCCGCTCGCCGCCGTCATAAAGCGACCACTTCAGAACCGCAACTCCGTCATGCTCCGGGATCTCGACTCTGATTGCCCCCGCCGGGAAGCTGCCGTATCCGCTCCAGACCACCGAATACTCGCCGCCATCCGCGATCAGGTCGCCATGTATCGGGTCTCTCAGCTCAAGCTGCCAGACCACATCGAGTATCTCGCCGTGACGCTTGTCGGTAAAGCTCGAACCGAACATCGGTATGCTGACAATATATCCCGGTCTGACAGTGGTCATCGGCGCGAAATCAGCGCCCAGATAGTCCTGCGAGTGCAGGTCGCGCAGGCTCGTGCCGTACTCCGAATAGCCGAAGTCCTTGTCGCCGTTGTCAATCTTATAGTAACCGTTGAACTCGTTCACCACATCGTGGAACTCGGTGAACACGAATCCGCAGAGCTTGTCGTGCAGTCTGAATTCGTTCATCATATAGCGGTACTGCCAGGAAATATCGCTGTCTCCCGCGTTGTTCTTGATTCCCCAGACGTTTCCGCACTCGCTGTTCATGCAGGGCACGTCAGCCATCGTATAACCCTGCTTGTAGTTCGACTGTGACCCGACATAAGCCCCCGCACAGAATTCGTCTACGACTTTCTTCACCCTCTCGTAGCCGTTCGAGTAGAAGTGCCATGTATTGACGTCGGTAAGCGTATGGTCGCGGTTGCAGGGCGAGTTGTCCTCGACGAGTCTCGTCGGGTCAAGCTCCTTGGCACGTTTCCAGCATTTCTCAACCCACTTAGCCGTCTCAGGCAGATACTGCCGCTTTTCACCGTCGTCAGTCATCATGTGTGTGTAGAGTCCCCAGGTCTCGTTGAACACGACCCAGTAGAATATCGACGGATGATTCCGGTCGCGGATGATCTGCTCCTCCATCTCGCGCTCAAACTGCTCGCGGGTCGTCTCGATCGGATCTCCCCAGAAGCAGGGAATGTCCTCCATGATGAGGAGTCCTAGCTTGTCGGCAAAGTAGAGCTTCAGCGGCTCCTCCGCCTTGATATGTATGCGCGCCATGTTGATGCCGATGCGCTTGAGCCGCAGTATCTCGTCGCGGCAGTCGTCATCTGAAGGCAGTGTGAAGAAGCCCTTCGGGTTGAACGACTGGTCGAGCACTCCGTTTATATAGTAGGGCTTTCCGTTCAGCGTGATATAGCGGTGTCCGTGCTCGCCGAAGACTCCGGTGCCGATCTCACGGATTCCGAAATAGGTCGAGACGATGTCGCTTCCGCCGTTGACGGTCAGGATGAGTCTGCCCTCATAGAGCTTAGGGTTCTCCGGCGTCCAGAACTCGGGCGCGTCGACTTTGAACTCAAGTGAAGCGCTTCCGTCCTCAACCTTTCCCTGCGCCCTGATGCCGCCGAAATCGGCGAGCACCACTCCGCCAGCCGCGTGTCCCGCGATCTCAACGTCATATTTAACAGTGCCGTCAAGCGTTGTCTTCACAAAGAAACTCTTTATGTAAGCCTCCGGGCGCGCCTCGAGCCAGACAGTCTGCCAGATTCCGCGTGCGTCTCCGT
>CAKSOR010000526.1 GCA_934477985.1 uncultured Eubacteriales bacterium | reverse complement strand
GAATACACTGAATAATTCGGGTTTTCGCAGAAAAAAGTCTTGGATTTATGGGCTTTTTTCTGCGAAAACAACCTTAAATCAGTGTTTCCCTGTATACCCAAGTTCAACTGTTTTATCCGCAAGCAGCCGCAGTGTCCACTTTGAATACCCCTCCGGCGGTTGTCCGCAGGCAAGTGCAATGACGTGTGCCTCCACCTCCCCGGTAACCTTTGCCGGGATCGGCGGCGTTTCTCGCTTCTTCCTGGTAATTGTGGCTTCAAGACCTTTTTTACAATAAGAAGCCCTCACAGTCTGTACCGTTGTGGGTGTGGTGCGGTATGCATTTGCTATCTCAGACACAGTCATATACCTGTCATTTCGCTTGTCTGAGGCAAGCAGTATGTTCGCATGCAGGAGATTGTCCGGGCAGGACTGTTCCCTTTTTTTACGATTTCCATGAGCCTGACCTTTTCCTGATTGCTGAGCTCTATCACATACTTGATCGATGGCATATACTAACCTCCGTATTATAATCTGAGATTATTATAGCACATTTCTCTGGATTATGCAAGATCTAAGGAAACGCTGATTTAAGGTTGTTTTCACGTCGAAAGCAAGCTTTTGGGGAATTATTCAGTGTTTCCTTAGTATCTTTTCGCCATCGAATATAATGATTCCGCGACCCCATCCGGGGAGATTCCCGGCGTCGAGCCACTCAGCGTACTGCCTGCGGAGTGTTGTGTCGCGCGGAAGCGCTTTCGGACCTTCGCTGTAATCGCGGTTATAGAGCCGCCAGCAGTTGCGGAATTCGGGGTCAGTGCCCGAGCTTATCATCTCAAAGCATCCGATGAACTTCGCGAGGTTCGATTCGGGTTTGATGAACTCAAGCATCTTCGGATAGAGCAGCCAGGATGAGCATTGGAAGACAAGCTTTCCGTTTATTCTGAGCTTCTCGTGGAAGTTATAGGCGGTCTTGAGCGATGCCATGACATCCTCGGGGAGAAGTCTGCCGTCGGAGGGAATGTGTATCGAGAGCGCGGTTGTTCTTTCCGGCTCGATCAGTATTCCATATCGGGTCAACGGCTCTTTCGAGGCGTTGAATGGGTCTGCCTGGTATTGCAGCCTACCGAGCGCGAAGAGGCGGAGCTTTAAGAAGCCCTGAAACCAGTCGGTAAAGAGTCCCCACTCGCCTTTGACCTCCATGCACTCGCGGTTCTTGAACGACAGGTCGCGCACCGAATCATGCCAGATCTTTTTGTCAATGCCATTCTTCCTGTAAATGTCGCGCATGTGGAAGGTCATTTCGGCGTATATGATGAAGAGTACAGCATGTTCGGAGAGCCCGGTGAGTACGGCGGCTTTTTTCACGTCGGAGTTGAGTTCGGCGAGGTCAAAGGAGTCGGTTTCATCATAGCGGCAGAGATGTTTTTTGAGGAGCTCAGCGGCTTCTGGGATCGAGTTCAGCTTTTCTTCCGCGCTTATGAAGAAGCTCACAGCGTCGACGGGATAATCGAATAGTTTGAAAAACTCAGGAAGGCGGTTCACAGCATTGCCTCGGCTTTCTTGATCGACTCGACGACAGCCTGCGCGCAGGCGTCGATGCCGGCTTCTGAGAGGTGAAGATGATCGTCCTCGCGGATGTAGGTGTCGATGTGGGGCTTGACAACCGAGTTGAGGTCGTCGATAAGCACACCCATAGCCTCGAGCTTCGGAACGAGGTAAGCGTTGTACTTCGAGATAGTCTCGTTGTGGTCGTGGACATTGGCGGGGTCGACCGGAGTGGTGGTAGCGAAAATTACCTTCTTACCGAGCTTCTGGAGTATGCCGGCGATGCGGAGCATTGTAGCCGCGTATGACTCAATGGGAGTGAACGGGCCGTCGTCAAAGAGGTCGCAGGCGTCCCAGAGACCGTTGTTCCAGTGGATTATGTCAGCGCCATCGAGTTCCTTTTTCTTATCGAAGAGCATGCGGAGGGTGTACTGAGCAAAGCGGCAGTTGTCGGTAGGCTGCCAGACCTCATAGTTTTCGCCGAGTAGGGCGGGAACTTTTGTACCGTAGCCGATCTGGCGTATGGAGTCGCCGAGGAGAACTATTTTTGTCATGGTGAATATTCCTTTCATGTAAAATGTTTTCAATATTATAGCACAGTTTGTTCTGAATTTCAAGTAGTTTCGGGAATTTTCCGATAAAGTTTTCGGGGGGATTGACAAACATCTTTCTTAGTGATATAATTGAAGTAACAACATAAAGGAGGACCTTCATATGGATGTGAAATTGATAAAGCGTGTACTGCGGGTAGTTTCACTGCTCTTAGCGGTCGCGGCGATGATATTTGTTGTGGTTTCGATCTTTTCGGACGGTGAAGGGAGGGGCATGCTG
>CAKSOR010000525.1 GCA_934477985.1 uncultured Eubacteriales bacterium | reverse complement strand
GGCGGGAAGGGCGCGAACTCGGCGCTCGCGCTCGCGAGACTCGGGGCGGACAGTATTTTCTGCGCGCGGCTGGGATACGACGCGAACGGAAAGAAGCTCAAGGAGCTTTATGACTCTAATGGAATTGACACGCGTTTTCTGAAGCTCGACCGGATGAATCCGACAGGGCTCGCGTCGATAATTGTCGAGGACAATGGCGCGAACCGGATAGTTGTGTATCCGGGCGCGAACGATCATCTCTCGGAGGACGATGTCGAGGACGCGATGACCTGTCTGCCGGACGCTGTGTTCATGCAGTTTGAGATACCGGAGGAGGCGGCGATCGCGGCGGCGAAGTTCGCGGCAAAGCGGAAGATACCGGTGTTTGTCGACGCCGGACCGGCTAAGCCTGACACGCCGCTCGAGAAGCTGCCGCCGCTCGAGGTGATTTCGCCGAACGAGACCGAGACCGAGGCGCTGACAGGGGTGTTCCCGAACGACAGCGCGAACTGCTTAAAGGCGGCGAACGAGCTTTTAAAGCGGGTTGAGTCGAAGTATGTCGTCATCAAGTTAGGCGGGCGCGGAGCTTATATACATGATGGAAAGTATTCGCAGCTCATACCGGCGATTGAGACCGAGGTGGTCGACACTACGGCTGCCGGCGACGCGTTCACGGCGGCATTGACGCTCGAGTATCTGAACACGCGGGACATTGTCAAGGCGGTGAAGTACGCGAACGCGGTCGGCGCGATGGTGGTCAGCAAAGCCGGTGCGTCGACGTCGCTTCCGACCGCGGCGCAGGTTGAGGAGTTCATGCGTCAGAGAGGGATAGCGCTCTGATGGAGAGGATCATGGCGGTCGATTTCGGAGACGCGCGGACGGGGCTCGCGGTGAGCGATCCGCTCGGGATGCTGGCGAACGGGATCGGGTATGTGAAGTCGGACTACATGCCGAAGACGGCGGATCTTGTCGCGGAGAAAGTATTCGAGTACAAAGCGGCGAAGATAGTGATCGGGTTACCGATCAACATGAACGGCAGTGAGGGACCTCGCGCCGAGCACGCGAAGGAGTTCGGAAAGCTGCTTTCCGAGCGGGTCGGGGAGATACCGATTGTATTCTTTGACGAGCGCTGTTCGACTATGGCGGCGCATCAGATAATGAATTTCACCGACACCCGCGGGAAGAAGCGCAAGGAAGCGGTCGACACGCTTTCGGCGCAGATTATTTTACAGAATTATCTTGATTCGCACAGGTGAAATTCCGGCGCGGGCGAGGAGAAAAGCAAGAACGCACCGGGCTTTATGCCCGGAGCGTTCTCCTGTTTTCGTGAATATTGATCAGTGCCTCAGGTGTCAACCGACACACCATCGCCCGTGAGATTCGAATACTTCCCGACCTCGACCACGTGCGTCTGATAGTATTCGAGGAGCTCCTTGCACGCGAACTTCTCAAGATGCGCGCCGTCATATGTTTTCTCCGGATCCAGCGTTCCATCCTCCAGCGAGAACAGCGACAGCGGGTCGAGCATAAATACCTGTTCCTCTTCAATCAGTTCTCGCAGCTTTTCGTTGAACTGCACCTGCTTCTCGTTCGTTATTCCGTTCTCTGACTTTCTTTCGTAAGCAGTCGTCACCGGCAGAATGAGCTGCACGTAGATCGGCACGTCCGTGATTTCGCGTATCGACTCGATCGCTTTTTTGTATGCCTTCGCGAACATGCTCACGTTCCAGCCGAGCTCGTTGACTCCGGTCGAGATGTAGATCGATTTGTACCGACCTTTGTAAAGCTCAAGCGCCTCGTAGCAGGTCACTGACGATTTCTTGCCATTTTCATCGACATATGTGATATATTTCTTCGCGTTCAGGTTGTTCAGGTTGAATCCGGTCGCGGAACAGTCGATCGGCGACAGCTTCGTATACATTATAAGTCCGGCAGTGCGCGAATCGCCGATGAAGAGCGTGTCGTTGAAATAGTCGAGCGGGTAGGCGTCGCACTCGGGCACCGGATTTTTGAAATCATACTCGAGCTTTTCAGTGACAGGCGATTCGGGCTTCTGTGGTATCTCGCGCTCGTATATTTTCTCCTCCGGCTCGTCAGAGAGCCCGGTCTTCACGGTCGACGGCTTAACTGTCTCAACATATCTGAAATGAAAGTCGGTCTTAAGAAACGAGCAGAACATCACAGCCGCCGCGATGGCAAATATGAGCAGAAAGACTTCGATCACTATGATCACATTCGAGCCGCTTTTCTCCTCGTCGGATTGCGGACGGCGCGTCTGCGATGGGCGCTGAACCGGACGCTGTCCGGACTGCCTCATCTGACGCGGGTCGCGGACCGTGTTCTGCGGGGAGCGTGTCTGCTGATAATTGTCATTATAGTTTCGACCCGGACGGTCGTTGCGGTTG
>CAKSOR010000524.1 GCA_934477985.1 uncultured Eubacteriales bacterium | reverse complement strand
GCATGACGTCGAAATCCGGGAACTCCTCCGCCGCCAGCTTTGACGCCGAATAGACCGACGCTCCCGCCTCGCTGACGACCGCGTACTTGACGTCCTCGTCGACCTCCTTCAAGAGCTCCGCGATGAATATCTCGCTCTCCTTCGACGCCGTGCCGTTGCCTATCGCGATCACGCCGACATGATAGTCGCGGATGAAGCGCTTGATTATCCGCTTCGCCTCCTCGGTGCGCGACTGCGGCTTCATCGGGTAGATGACCGCGGTGTCAAGCACCTTTCCGGTGCGGTCGACGACCGCCAGCTTGCAGCCGTGCGCGTAACCCGGATCATAGCCGAGCGCCGTCTTACCCTTGAGCGGCGGCTGCATCAGCAGATGCTTCAGATTGTCCTCGAAGACCCTGATAGCCCCCTCGCACGCGTCGTCGAACGCAGCCGACCTGATTTCGCGCTCTACACTCGGAGCGATAAGCCGGTCGTAGCTGTCGACAATCGCCGACTGAATGTACTTCTTCGCCGGGCTGTTCTGCTCCTTGACAACCTCAGCGAACAGCCAGTTCAGAATGATGTCGCCCGGCATCTCGAGCGAGACCTTGAGAAACTCCTCCTTCTCGCCGCGGTTGAGCGCCAGAATCCTGTGTCCCGGGAGCTTCTTCAGCTTCTCGCGGAAATCATAGTAGAGCGAATAGACCGAGTCCTCGTCCTTCGCCGCCTTCGAGACGATCTCGCCATACTCGTTCGTCAGGAAACGTATTCTCTTGCGGTAATCGGCGTTGTCCGAGATGTTCTCGGCGATGATGTCGCAAGCTCCGGCAAACGCGTCCTCAGCCGTCTCAACGCCCTTTTCGGCGTCTATGAGCGACCCGGCGATCTCAGTGAGCGCAGGCTTGTAGATCTTCTTCTGCTCCATGATGGCGTCGGCAAGCGGTTCGAGTCCCTTCTCGCGCGCGACAGAGGCTCTTGTGCGGCGCTTGGGTCTGAACGGGCGGTAGATGTCCTCGATCTCGGTCAGTATCTTCGCGTTGTCAAGCGCGAAACTAATCTCGGGCGTCAGCTTCTCCTGCTCGGAGATCAGTCTGCGAACCTCCTCGCGCCTTTCGTCCAGCGAGCGGAGATAGGTCAGTCGCTCCGAGAGCTTGCGCAGCTGCTCGTCGTCAAGCCCGCCGGTGACCTCCTTGCGGTAACGCGCTATGAAGGGTATCGTGCTGCCATCGTCGAGCAGAGCGACAGTCGCCTCGACCTGCTCGTCCTTGAGTCCGAGCTCAGCCGCGAGTGTTTTGATTATATTCATTTATGTAGAATCCTTTCAGTGTTTTCTTAACGTCTCGACTTCCTCAGCCGTCAGCTCGCGCCACCTGCCGCGCGAAAGAGTCCTGTCAAGCTCTATCCCGCCGAACTCGATCCGCTCGAGATAGGTGACCTTGTTGCAGACGACCTCGAACATCCGCTTGATCTGGTGGAACTTGCCCTCGGTTATCGTGATGACGCCCGAACGGTCGCCCGTGAGAGCGAGCTTCGCGGGCTTTGTGCGCTCGCCGTCAAGGTCTACGCCCGACTCGAGCTTCTGTCTGTCCTCCTCGGTGACATTCCGTTCGGTCTCGAAATAATATCTCTTTTCGACGTGATTTTTCGGCGAGAGCAGACGGTGGCAGAGCTCACCGTCGTTCGTCAGAATCAGCAGACCGAAGGTGTTCTTGTCAAGCCGCCCAGCGGGGAAAAGCCCGAGCTTTCGCGAGCGCTCGTCAAGCAGCTCGAGCACAGTCTTCTCGCGCGGGTCGTCGGTCGCCGAGATGTAGCCGTCGGGCTTGTTCAGCATTATATACGTGAATTTTTTGTAAACTACCGGCTGACCGAAATAGCAGACGATATTCTTTTCGGGGTCGATGTGGACATCCGCCTTCTTTACCGGCTGACCATCGACCGTTATGCCGCCCGAACGCGCGGCTTTCGAAGCCTCGGAGCGGCTGCAAACCGCCATCTCCGAGAGAAATTTGTCTATTCTCATACAAGAAGCTCCAATATCGCGCGGACGACAAATATCGCCGCCGTTCCGAAGATCGCGAATCCTATCCCAAGCCCGAGCAGGAAATCCCTCTTCGCGGTGTTTTTCCGCTTCAGCGGCTTGTGACCGCTCCGCGCGGGTCGGCGCATTGTGACACGCTCAGAGATCCGCGTGTCGTTTATCCTGAGCTGACGCGGCTGAATCCGAGTGTTTCCCTGCCGCGGCTGACCCTGACGCGTATTCACAGGCGGTCGCTGACCGATCGGAATCTGCCCCGGCGGCGTGCCGCGCAAATCCGGCTGACGCGTTCGGTTTACCGGTCTCAGCCGATCGATGCGCACGCTCTGAGCGGTCGGGCGCGGCTGACTCTGTCCGCGCGGCGCGGTGCTTGCC
>CAKSOR010000523.1 GCA_934477985.1 uncultured Eubacteriales bacterium | reverse complement strand
ACGGAAATACGCCGTGTCACGCTTGTTCACCGCGAAGAACGACTTCTGCGCCTTGCGGCAGTAGGCGAGCGACATGTTCTCCTCAATCGTCATGTTCGGCGCCGTTCCCTTCATCGGATCCTGGAAAAGTCTGCCTATGTCAAGCGCGCGCTTGTAGTCCGGCATCCTCGTGATGTCCTTTCCGTCGAGGATTATCTTTCCGTCGTCAATCGGAAAGCTGCCGCAGATCGCGTTGAAGAGCGTTGATTTTCCCGCTCCGTTCGAGCCGATTATCGTGATGAAATCGCCTTTGTCGACATTCAGAGAGATACCGTTCAGCGCTTTTTTCTCATTTACCGTTCCGGGATGGAAGGTCTTTTTTATGTTGACGAGTTCGAGCATCATTTGCGTGTTCCTCCGAATCCTCCGGCAAACGCCGATTTGATCTTCGGCATGCCGAGCGCTACCGCGACAATTGTCGCCGAGACGAATTTCAGTCCGTATGCCGGAAGCAGATTGACTTTCAGCGCGAGCGCGATTATCAGCTGATACAGAACCGAGCCGACGACTACCGCGATAAGCCCTCGTGTAACTCCGCCGTGGCGCAGCACAGCCTCGCCGATGATAACCGACGCGAGTCCGACGACCAGCATTCCACTTCCGTAGCCGGTGTCAGCCGACTGATTGTACTGGCACACAAGTCCGCCCGCGAGCGCGATGCAGGCGTTCGCCAGCGCGAAGCCGACGCATTTCGTCAGATTCGCGTTGATCGACGACGCTCTGACCATCTCCTCGTTGTCTCCGGTCGCGCGGATTGCCATTCCTGTGCGCGTCTTGAAGAATACAGCGAGAACCGCCGCGACAATCGCGACTATCACAAATATAACGACAGTCTTCGAGACATTCTCGCCGACAGAACCTTCGGGAAAGAGCCCGCGAACCGTCTTGAACACGGTCGGTTTGTCGAAGAGCGACTGATTAGCCTTCCCGCCCATTATGAAGAGATTGACCGAGTAGAGCGCGGTCATCGTGAGAATTCCGGCGAGAATCGGGTTAATCCCGACTTTCGTCTGCAAGAGTCCGGTGACGATTCCGGCGAGCGAGCCCGCGATTATCGCGAGAATCAGCGCTGAAAACGGGTGCCCGGACATCGAGACCATGACCGAAACCGCCATTCCGAGCGCGAACGAACCGTCAACCGTCAGGTCGGGAATATTCAGTATCCTGAACGAAATATAGTTGCCCATCGCCATCAGGGCGTAGATGAGTCCGAGCTGAATCGCTCCAAAAATTAAATGTATCATTATATAATGCCTTTCATTGGGTGAGAAACTCAGCCCGGAAATCGCGAAGTTCCGGCTTGACTTAATGCCAAGCCGGATGTGTTTTAACCGATTATTGTGTAAGTCGCGAGCAGGGAGTCCGAAATCTTGATACCGAGCTCGTCTGCGACTGTCTTGTTGATCAGCTTTGCGGGATTTGCGACCTGCTCGACATGGTTATCCGAGATCTTGCCGCCCTTGAGAATGCGGTCTGTCATCTTTGCGACCTGTTCAGCGAGAATGTCATAGTCGATGCCGTAGGTCGCGAAGCCGCCGTCCTTGACCATCGAGTCAGCGCCGACGTAAATCGGGGTTTTGTACTCCTTCTGGAAGCCAGCGTAGACGTTCATGCCGGACGCGACCGTGTTGTCGTCGGGAGTGAAGAACGCGTCTACGTCGGGAGCTATGGAGGCGACTGCCTGCTGAATGTCAGCCGTCGAGGTTACGGTAGCTTCCTTGTACTTGAATCCGTTAGCGTCGCAGTAAGCCTTCGCGCGCTCGATCTTGACAGTCGAGTTGACCTCGCTGGCGTTGTAGACGAGTCCGAAGGTCTTTGCGTTCGGAGTGAGCTCCTTTGCAAGCGCGAAGATGTCCTCTACCGCGATGTAGTCGGAAACTCCGGTGACGTTCTTGTCGGTCTTATCGAATGCCTCGACGAGTCCGGCATAGACCGGGTCGGAAGCCGCCGCGAAAACGATCGGAATGGTCGTGGTCTTCGAAGCCGCGATCTGCGCCGTGCCAGTGCCGATCGGGATGATGATGTCGACGTCGTCGGAGATCAGGCTGTCATAGATCGACGGGAGCAGCGAAGCGTCGTTCGAGGCGTTCTTCTGGATGATTATCGTGTTTTCCGAGGTGTAGCCCAGCTCCTCAAGCGTCGAGATGATCTTGTCGCGGATCTGGTTGAGCGAGGCGTGATCCATCGGCTGGACGATTGCTATCTTGGTCTTGCCCGAATCGCCGCAGGAGACGATCGAGAGTGCCGCCATTGCGGCGAGCGCGAGAATGAGGATGGTAGAGATGATGCGTTTCATTTTTGTAAACCTTTCCGCACGTTTATTTACGACTCCCCACCGTGCCGAGCGGGGAGGG
>CAKSOR010000522.1 GCA_934477985.1 uncultured Eubacteriales bacterium | reverse complement strand
GTGGAGGTTGATGTTTGTTTTCGGGTCGGTGATGTCATGGCCGTCAAAAACAATTTTTCCGCCGGTCGGAATTTCAAGAAGATTCAGCGAGCGCAAAAATGTTGATTTTCCCGAGCCGGAGGGGCCGATAACAACAAGAACTTCGCCCTGGTGGATATCGCAGTCAACGCCGTCAAGCGCCTTGACCTTTCCGCCGAGATAATGCTTTTTAAGGTTTTCAACGTGAATAAGAACATTATCGTTCACTCTTACGCAGCCTCCTTTCAACCGAGCCGAAAACGGCAGTCAGAATTATAACCGTCAGAAGATAAATTATTGCAACGGCAATAAGCGGCATAAACGCCTCAAAAGTACGTCCTCTGATGAGGTCTCCGGCCTTTGTGATTCTGCCGTTTTCGTCCGACTGGAAGTAAGCCAGCGTCTGGAGCGGCAGCGCCGAGATGAGCATCGAACCGGCAAGTATCGAGCTCACGAGTCGCATCTTCTTCATTTTGTGCCTCCTGAAAGTATAAAATTACATATAATATTATACCACATTAAAACGCAAAAAAACGAACCTGTCAGTTTTGACAGCTTCGTTTTAACTTTATGGCACAAACCTTTATGAGTGCTGAGTCCGTCGGCGCGTTGGGAGTTAAGCGAGCCGGGCTCTTTTGTGTGTGAGTCCTCCGCTAAAGCTGCTCGAGCATATATCCGCGACCGCGCACGGCGGTGATTGTGAGCCCGGTTGAGTCGCTCATCAGCTTCTGCTTGAGACGCGAGATCGTGAGCCAGAGCGCGTTCTGGTCGCCCGGCATCTGACCCCAGACCGCCGAATAGAGCTCTGAGCGGTCGACGATGGTTTCGGCGTTTTTCGCGAGGTAGAGCAATATCGCGAACTCGCGCTGAGTCAACCGTAGATTCTTGCCGCGAATCAACGCCGTGCCCGACAGCGCGTCGAGCCGCAGATCGCGGTAGGCGACGATCTCCTCCGGGTCGCGCGCGAGACGGAGCTTGGCGTTGACGCGTGCTTTCAGGAGCTCGGGCGGGCAGTCGGGAGGAACGCAGTCGTCGCCGAGCGAAAGCCCGGTCAGAAGATCGGATTTCTCACCCGAGGCGCTTATCGTGATGATCGGGAAATCGAATCTTTTCCGCAGGTCGGTACAGAGTCCGGCGCTTCCGGGGAGCTTCATCGAGACGATCAGAAGTCCGATACGGATGGAGCTCAGCTTGTCAAGGCAGTCGGCAATATCCGACGCGGTGACCGCGTCACGCAGCGCCGATTTGAATCGCCCGGCGGTTTCGCTGTCGGCGACGATCAATATAGTTTCCATTTCAATACCTCAGGCTGACGCGGCTTTTTTCTATCTTGACCGACTCGCTTATGCCGGGCGTGGAGCTCACTAAATAGTGGATGCCCTTCGAGGTTATCGCGCCCTCATTCGTCGGACCGATGCAGATGCTTTTTATTGAACTGCGGATCAGACGCTCGTCGTGGTAGACGGTGTATGGAATCGGGATGTTGCCCTTGCAGCGGATGTCGATCGCGCGCTTGTCGACCGGCATATAGACGAGGCGGTACTCGTTTTCAGCCGCCATCGAGCTGGATTTCAGGAAGAATCCGGCGTACATGACGTGCGCGGCGATGACGCACTGAGTCTGCTCATCGGTGAGTCCGTGGCGCTTTGAGTCGCGGATGATGCTGTCGACCGTGTCGTCGAGCTCGATGAACGGACGATCGGTCGGGCGGTAGGCGACGAGTCCGCCGACCATGCAGTCGGCGTCGCCGCGGAATTCGTTCAGGGTATTTCTGTAGAACAGACGCATGCTGTCGAAACCGATGTTGAAGCCGCATTTGTTTGTGTAGCCGCTCCAGAGGGTCAGACTGTCGCCGTCCTTCGAGAAGGAGATTATGAAGATGTCGCGGTTCATGTCAGCAACGACCCTTTCGAGCTTTGAGGTGTTCTTGGGGGCTTGATAGTTTTCCGAGCCGAGGGCGTTTTCAACGTAGCCGCGGATGCCGTCGTAGCGCTTTGACGAGAGGAAGTTCGTGATGTAGCGGCGCTCCTCGGTGTCGTTGAGAAAATCGCACTGAGTCGCCCAGAGCTCGCCGTGGCTGATGATGTTTACGACGGCGGTGAGGGCGGTGTAGTGGTAGATCTCACCGACATAGGGTTCGACGAAATCCTCGATGTAGGGCGAATTGCGGATGTAATCCTCGGTCGTGGAGCTGTCGCTTATCGACTTGAAATAGACATCGCGGCGGTACTCGTGCCCTACCGCGACGATGCCGGGATCGAGCTTATGCGGCGTGTGCAGGATCGAGTAGAGGTAGGCGATTCTTCCCTCGGGACGGCGGGAATAGAGACCTTCCATCCGTCGAAGCAATATTTCGCCATCCTGATCCGAGTTCAGGAAGAGTGTGTATAG
>CAKSOR010000521.1 GCA_934477985.1 uncultured Eubacteriales bacterium | reverse complement strand
CCCCTTCACCATGCACGTCGAAATGATGGACGCGCCCCTCTATGAGTACGGTCTCACCCTCTCCAAAAAGCTCGACGAACGCTTCGGGCGCAAAACCATCGCCGCCAAATCCACCGATGTCCCCGGCTTCACCAAAGCCGCCGTCCCGATCCTCGCCGGAAACGGCGTGAAGTTCATCCACATCGGCGTCAACGGCGTCAGCGCGATGCCCGATGTCCCGCCGATCTTCAAGTGGCGCGTCGGCGACTCCGAAATCATCGTCGTCTATGACAAGTCCTACGGCGGAATCACCGAGCTCCCCGGCACTGACAAGCTCCTCTGCTTCGCGATGACCGGCGACAACCAGGGACCTCAGACTCCCGACGACATCCGCGCCTTCTATGACAAGCTCCGCGCTGATTACCCCGGCGCGAAAATCCGCTCGACCGACCTCAATGAGGTCGCTCAGATCCTCCTTGACGCTGACCCCGCCCTTCCCGTGATCGACTACGAGATCGGCGACAGCTGGAACCACGGCTATCAGTCCGACCCCAAAAAGCAGATGACCTACCGCGCGATGCTCCGCTACGCAAGCGAGCTCCCCAAACCTCAGCGCGATCTCGTCTACTCCGAACTTCTCAAGGTCGCTGAACACACCTGCGGTCTCTGCGGCAAACGCTACATAAATGACGACGGCAACTATGCCCGCCCCGATTTCGAGCTCGCCCGCGCGACCGGCAAATACGCCTACGCCGAGCTCTCCTGGCGCGAACAGCGCGACTATATCTCGAACGCCGTCTCCGCGCTCGACGCCGATTTCGACGCCCGCGCGATAGCTCTTACAAACGAGTGGAAATCCAACCTCCCGCCGATCACGACTAACCGCCTTGAGCCCGGCAAGCCCTTCGAACTCGGCGACAGCACGATAATCGTCTCGAACGACGGCTCTGTCTTCTGGCTCGAGTCGCGCGGCGAGAAAAAACTTCCCTCCTGGCGCAGACTCTTCCGCTTCGAATACGAGCTCTTCAGCCACGCCGATACCATGCGCTTCGGCGAACAGTATTTCCGCACCCGCCAGGGCTGGGGCTTCGACGACTTCACAAAACTCGGTCTCGACGAGTCGCCGAACCCGCATATCCTCGCCGGAGCTCACCTCGAAAAGCTCTACCGCCTCGGCGACTCGGTCGTCCTCCAGATGAGCTGTGAACCGACTCTGCATGAAAAATACGGCTGCCCGGCGAAGTTCACACTCCGTCTGACAACCGTAAACGGCACTCTCCACGGCGATTTCGCCTGGTTCGACAAGCCCGCCTCGAGAATCCCCGAGGGACTCTGGCTCTGCTTTGACGGAGACTCCGGCGATATCGCCGTCCGGAAGCTCGGTCTCTGGATCGACCCGCGCGAGACTGTAAAGGGCGGCGGACGCTCACTGCACGGCACTGACTACGGAATCAGGCTCGGCGGACTCGAGATAAAGTCGCTCGACTGCTCGCTGGTGACCTTCGGCGGCGGACTCTGGGATTTCTCGAACCGCGTGCCGGTCGAAGGCGATCAGGCGAGATTCTGCCTCTACAACAATCAATGGAACACGAACTTCCCGTTCTGGTACGATGAGGACGCGAGATTCAGATTCATAATCAACGCATGAATCACGCGCGTTTTCGCGTGAAACCAGCCTTAACTACCTTTTCCTGAAAAGCCGGGAGCCGCCGGAAAGCTGCTCCCGGTTTTTTTTGCGTCAAAAAAGCGGGAGACCTCCGGGGAGGTCTTCCGCTCACACTTTATTTCTTCAGAGCCTTGATAGTATCGGCGATGCTGGTCTCGACACTCTCCTTGTTCGAGGCGATTGCCGAAGCGAGATCCTTGCTGCCTTCCTTGAACAGGTTTCTCATGAATCCGTCGCGGATATTTACACACCAGAATGTGTCGCCAAGATCGTAAACCCTGCCCTCCATTATCAGGTCGAACATCCTTGAGGACTCGTCGTCGCGGGTGTATTTCGTCTTCAGAGCGACCTCAAAGTACGCCGGAAGTATCTTCTCATGCGCGCTGGACGACATCGCCTCGAGCATGAGTCCCGTGAATTCCTTGTCGACCGTCGTGATCGGTATCGCGAAGATGCGTCCGCCCTCAACGCGCGCATAATAGGATTCCTGAACCTCGTCCCACTTCGGATGCGGCAGGATTCCGTAGTCAATCTTCATATCGCGGTAATATCCGGTGTCGAGAAGTCCGAACGAAGTCGTCTGGAAGAGCGCGTTTCCGTCGCTGAACATCATGTCGAGGTTGATGTTCTGATCCTTGACTCCGCCGGTATACCACGCGTCGTTCGCCCAGGTGATATCGACAATCTTTTCGTAAACCTCGAGGAATTTCTCGTCGTTTACCATTGAGAAGTAGGGGAGATCGTCCTTGTCCTTTTTTATCGACT
>CAKSOR010000520.1 GCA_934477985.1 uncultured Eubacteriales bacterium | reverse complement strand
CTGAGGTTGACTCAGCTCCGCGGCTGGTTGATTATTCGGAACGAAGGGGAAGTGAGTAGTGAATTGTTTGGGTAAATGAATAGTGAATAATGATTAATGAATATTGAATAATACGTAATGAATGTTTTTTAAACATTCATTACGACCGGTAGGATCATCGGTTTTCTCTTCGTCTTAGCGTACAGGAACTTCGACAGATCGTCCTTGACTCTGCCTTTAAGCTCTGTCCAGTCGGTGATTCCCTCGTCAAGGCACTCGGTCAGCGCGTCCTTCGCGATGTTCCGCACCTGATCCATCAGCTGCTCAGACTCGCGGACATAGACGAATCCGCGCGAGACGATGTCCGGTCCGGAGAGGATCAGCCGCTCGTCGATGTCGACCGTCGCGACGACGACGATAAGTCCGTCCTGCGCTAAGTGTCTGCGGTCGCGGAGCACGATGTTTCCGACGTCGCCGACACCGTAGCCGTCGACGAGTATCTTTCCGGCGGGCACCATGCCGCTCCACTTCGCGCTGTCGCGTCCGACCTCGAGCACCTTGCCGATTTCCGAGATGAAAATGTGGTTTTCGGGCATGCCCATCTCCTGCGCGAGCCGCTTATGCGTGACCAGATGGCGCTGTTCACCGTGCACCGGCATGAAGAAGGTCGGCTTTGTGAGCGCGTGCATGAGCTTGAGCTCCTCCTGGCAGGCGTGACCCGAGACGTGAACGTCGGCGAGCGCGTCGTAGAGAACCTTGACGTTCTTTCTGTAGAGCTCGTTTATGATGCGTCCGACGAACTTCTCGTTGCCGGGGATCGGGTTCGCGCTGATGACAACGAGGTCGTTGGAGCCGAGCTCGACCTTATCGTGATCCGAGAACGCCATTCTGTAGAGCGCGGACATCGGTTCGCCCTGGCTTCCGGTCGTGACGATCGTGAGCTGGTTGTCCTTGTAGCGCTTGATCTCGTTGATGTCAATGAGAGTTCCGTCCGGCACGGTCATGTAGCCGAGCTCGATCGCGGTCTTGACGATGTTGGTCATCGAGCGTCCGGTGACGGCGACCTTGCGTCCGTGCGCGGCGCTGGCGTTGATTATCTGCTGAACACGGTGGACGTTTGACGAGAAGGTCGCGATTATCACGCGGTTCTCGGGGTGCTGCATCAGAATGCCGTCGAGCGAGCGTCCGATTTTCTTCTCTGACGGGGTGAAGCCGGGTCTCTCGACGTTTGTCGACTCGCAGCAGAGAAGCGTGACGCCCTGGTTGCCGATCTCGCCGATTCGGGTGACATCCATGACCTGTCCGTCGACCGGCGTCAGGTCGAGCTTGAAGTCTCCCGAGAAGAAGACGATGCCGACCGGGGTGTTTATCGAGAGCGCGCAGGCGTCGGCGATCGAGTGATTGACGTGCACGAACTCGACCGAGAAGACACCGAGTTTTATCGTGTCTCCGGCTTCGACGGTGTGAAGCTCGGGTTTGTCGTGGAAGGTGTGTTCAGCGAGCTTGTTCGCGACGATTCCGACCGTGAGGCGGGTTCCGTAGACCGGCTTGTTGACCGTCTTCAGGACGTAGGGAAGCGCGCCGATGTGGTCCTCGTGACCGTGAGTCAGCACGAAGCCACGCACACGGTCGAGGTTCTTTTCGAGGTAGGAGACGTCGGGGATGACGAGATCGACGCCGAGCATGTCGTCATCCGGAAAGCCGAGTCCGCAGTCGATGACGATGATGTCGTTCTCGTATTCGAGCAGGGTCATGTTCTTGCCGATCTCACCGAGACCTCCCAGCGAGATGACCTTGAGTTTTGAGTCGTTCTTTTTTCTTGCCAATAGAGCCACTGTCCTTTCAAAATGGATGAATTATGGTATGTATAAAAGTATCGGGCATCGTCCCTCATCATCTGAGGGCGCACAAAAAAGACTGTCTTACAGGCAGTTTTTTGTCGGGCTGCCGCGTGAATATCCGCGCGCGGTCGGTAAATAGGCGGTCTTACCGATCGACTGACGCCGGAACGCTGCTCCCGTAACGCTACGAACAAAATATAACAGTAATATTATATCAGAATTTTGTGACGCTTATAAGCGAGTGAATATGAATATTTTGTTAATTATAGACGGCACGATCTCCGAGAATACTATTCCTGCCGGCTCTGACCGGCAAGATGAAAAAGGAGATATAATATGAAGAAGAAAAAATCACAGGCAGCCGTTGAGGCATACAATTCTGTCGGCAATGAGACCGACGTTCTCGGCAGCTACACCGGCATCTACCGCGCGAACTCGGGCGAGCTCGCGATAGGCGTCTATCCGCCCTGCGCCGAGACTCTCTCGGGAAAGCCGATCGAGGATCCGGTGCAGGACGCCGACGATCTCTGAGTCAGAAGATCAGGTGAGCTGCCAGCGCAATAGCGCCGACAGCAGCCCCGACCGTCGCC
>CAKSOR010000519.1 GCA_934477985.1 uncultured Eubacteriales bacterium | reverse complement strand
GTTACACTACATATTGTATCATAGATTTGTGACATTGGATATGAAATTTTGAAAACTTTTTGTGTCTTCTCCCACTCTTGTAAATTTTGTGTGGTCTGGGCGGCGAGAATGATATTTTTATGGTCGGTATTAACATTTTTCAGCAGTAAAATCAGCTCATCCGCGGTCGGAGCGGCAAAATAATCGCAGTTTGCGTACGAAACAATCCCCTGCACCTCAGGGTGCTCCGGGTCGCCAAGTATGCAGAACAGAGAATTTTCATCGGTTTTATTCAGCGCGATTTGTTGAATCCGACGCACATGCGGACAGGTACAGTCAACAACGGTGAGGCAGGGGAGCGCCGCTGCCATCTTCTCGAGCCGCTCAGAAAGTCCGCGCGGAATGCCGTGTGCCCGCGTGCAAATCGTCGTCGGAAGCGCTTCCGAGGTAGTCGTGAAAACCATGTCAAGGTCGGATTCGCTGATAATTTCAACGCCCTTTCCGGCGAGCGACGCGAGATACGATGGATTGTGAATCAGCTTGCCGAGTGTATAAACACGCCCGTTTTTCCTGGCGGCAAGGGCATTTTCAACCGCGTCAACGGCGTGTTTCACACCGAAGCAGAACCCAGCGAGCGAGGCGACATGTATCTCTGGCATCGCAAACCTCCTGTTTTGGCAACAAACGTTGCTTAATACTTGTAATTTTGCAACATATGTTGCGGTATCGCGTTTCAAGCAATATTATAATACAACATCAGTTGTGCTATATGGCACATTACGCATTATGATTTGTAACTGCTGTTATCATATCCGCCCGATTCCGCAATGCAGGTTGCGGAATTCATTTTTTATCCTGTCCCGGAGGCAGCATCCCGGCGTTTTTTATCGAAATAATATCGTCGAAAATCATCTTCGCGCCGCGTTCATACTCTTCCGAACCACCTTTTTCGAAACCGAAACTCTCATACGTAATCGGCTTGCCAATGTGAATCGTAATCGGTCGGAAGAGCCGCACGCGCGCGTTTTTCGTCTCGATATACATCGGCAGGACGGGCACTTTCGCGTGCCAGACAGCCATCGCGGCGCCGCCCTTCACCTCGTCGCGAACCGATTCGAGCTCGCACCCGGCATAGCGATGCCCCTGCGGAAACATGCCGACGACCTCGCCGGACTCGAGGAGCGAAATCGACTTTTTGATCGACCCGACCGAGTTTCCCTTGCGGTCGACCGGGAACGCGCCGAGCGCCGTGATCAGCTTTCCGAGGATCGGAATTCCAAATAATTCCTTTTTTGCCATGAACCGGATCTGCCGTTTTGTCGCGACCGCCATGACAATCACATCGAGAAACGAAATGTGATTAGCGCAGGCAATGTAGCCGCCCTCGAGCGGTTCGTTTTCAGCGCCTTCAACGCGAATTCTGAAAATCTTTTTCAAAAATCCCGAGAGATTTTTGTGCGCGCGTTCGTAAAAATTCATTTTGTCCGCTCCACAATTATCGCGAGGGCTTTCTCGACCGCCGTGTCGAAATCCCCGGTATTATCGAGCTCTATCGCGTCTTTTGCCTTGATCGCGGGCGCGACGGCGCGAGTCGAATCGGCAAGATCGCGGGCTTTCATGTCAGCAAAAACCTCGTCGAAAGTTACTTTCACGCCCTTTTCGGTGAGCTCGTTGAACCGCCGTCTCGCGCGCTCTTCTGGCTTCACAGTGACAAAAAATTTCACATCGGCGTCGGGCAGAATGACCGTTCCGATGTCGCGCCCATCCATAATTACCGAATTTTTTCTGGCAAAACCGCGCTGGGTTTCGAGCAAAAAATCACGGACAGCGGGTATCGCGGACACCTTTGAGGCGTACATCGACATCTCGGGCGTGCGTATCGCGTCGCCGACCGGCTTCCCGTCGAGATAAACGACCTGGCAACCGTTCTCGAGCTCTACATTGACCGAAATCGACTTCAGCAGCTCAGCGACAGCGTCCTGATCAGTCGGATCTACCGCGTGATCTCTGACCGCGAGTCCGACCGTGCGGTAAAGCGCTCCGGTGTCGAGATAAGTGATCCCGAGCCTTTTCGCGATAGCTTTTGCGAGCGTGGACTTCCCCGCCCCGCTCGGTCCGTCAAGTGCAATTCTGACCATAATATGTACCCCTCCGCTCATTTCGCAACATACGTAACCCGATAGTTATCTGTTTTGCAACGCATGTCGCCTAATTCTATCAATTCTCACTATATAACGCAACATCTGTCGCTATATTAATCAACAATATAACAACGTATGTTGTCAAATCATCGTACATACCGCGGTTGCGGCGCAATGCGCGGTTGAAAACGCGATCTGCAAGTTGAATCCGCCTGTGTAGGCGTCGACATCAATCACCTCTCCGGCGAAATAAAGACCTTTAACGAGCCTCGATTCCATCGTTTTAGGCGAAAT
>CAKSOR010000518.1 GCA_934477985.1 uncultured Eubacteriales bacterium | reverse complement strand
ACGGATGGCAAGGGCAAGAGAAAACCGGTGATGCAAACGTCCGCCGCGTGCGTGCTCGCCACGATCGGCTTCGCGTGCCTCACAGTCTGGGGCACCTATATCGTGTTCTCGCCTGCTCTTCCGCTTCTGTCCTTCGAGACGCTGGAAATCGCCATCCTGTGCCTTATCGTCTCGCGCGTGGTGATGGACGCGTGCCTCGCTTTCTGTTCGAAGTTCCCCGACTTCGTGTTCAGGAGAATGCGGCCCTTGGTTCTGCCGGGCTCGCTGCTTCTGTTCGCCCCGGCGTTCCTTCTGGCGGGCGCGAGCTGGGCGGGGCTTGTCCCGGAAGGGTGGCGCATGCCCTGCGCGATTGCGGTCTGGGTGCTGCTCGGCGCGGGAGAGCTTTCGCTCTCGCTTGTGTGGACGGTGCTCTTCAGCATGATGGCCCCGAAGTGGACGGCGATGTCGATCGCGGTCGGCGGTGCGCTGGCCACCCCGCTCTTTCTCCTGGTCGCGGGCGCGGGAAGTCCGCTCATGGGCCTGTTCGGCCTGGCGTTCATCGTGATTTCGTGCATGGTGCTCGCCTCCATCCTCATCTCCCGCGTCGACCTCGACACCTTGAAGGCGATGGAAGGCTACCAGCGCGACCCCTCCATCACGCTCAAAGCCGCGGCATCGATCGCCGCGAACGGGATGGCGTACGGGTTCGTTGTCGTGATGCTTGCGCTTTCGGGCGTCGGGGCGGTGCTCATTGCCTCGGCGGCGGGCATCGTAGGCTCGGGCGTTGCGATCTTCTGGGCGACGAAGCGGACGAAGTCTCGTTGGGATATGAGCGGCATGCAACGCCTCACCGTTCCGATCGTCGCCGCATCCATCCTGTTCATTCCCTATTTCGGGCATACTGGGCGCATTGTGTGCGGCGCCGTCGCCGTGGGAGCGTTCGCCTACGCGACGCTTATGGAATGGACCGATCTTGTGGTGTCGAACGCCGAGTTCCAGCTCTACCCGGTGAAGCGCTACGCGATGGGGCGCCTTGCGCAGTGGACCGGCTTCGCGCTCGGCGTCGTCGTTGCGTTCTTCGCGTTCCGCGCAGGCGACGTGGCGATCGAAGGGCTCGGCGAGCTGTCCTGCGTGATTGCGATCATCGTCGTTGCGGCTTTTTCGCTCTACGGCGCCGACGACTCGGAAACCGAGGACGCCCTGCTGTCCCTCATGACGGCGAGCGCCGAATGCCCGCCCTCGATCGACCCGCCGAAGAACGCGTCGCCCTTCCGCGACCGCTGCCGCGCCATCGCCGAGCAGTACGACCTGTCGCCGCGCGAGGCGGAGGTGTTCACGTGCCTTGCGAAGGGAAGGAACGCCGAGTACATCCAGCAGAAGCTGTTCATCAGCTCGAACACCGCGAAAACGCATATCACGCATATCTACCGGAAGATGGGGATCAACTCCCAGCAGCGCCTGATCGACCTGGTCGACCGGGAGGAACAGCCGCCTGCCCGAGAGGAGCGCGACATTCGCGAGGCCTGAGAGGCGCGTGGGGGCGGGCGACACCCGCAACGCACGTGGGGCCCGCGAGGCGCGCGACGCCCGCGAGACGCGCAGAGGCGTTGGAGAAGACGCGGCCCCGGCCGATTCCGTGCTACACTGATTCGCCGAGAACACCGCGACTCGGGAGGGTCTTCCATGTCTAAAACCGTGGCCGTCATCGACGGCAATTCGCTTATGCACCGCGCCTACCACGCCGTTCCGCCCACGATGAACGCGCCCGACGGCACGCCGACCAACGCGTGCTTCGGTTTCGTCGCCATGCTGCTGAAGTTCGTGGAGATGGCGCATCCGGACGCCATCGTGTGCGCCTTCGATGCGGGGCGCCCGAAGTGGCGCATGGAGGCGATCGAACAGTACAAGGCGCAGCGCCCTCCGATGGACGACGCGCTTAAAGTGCAGTTTCCCCTGATGGAAGGGCTGCTCGAAGCGATGAACATCCCGGTCGTGCGCGTGGCTGGCTGGGAAGGCGACGACATCCTGGGCACCGTTTCCGCGCGCGACGAGGCGCTCGGTTATCGCACGCTGCTCGTGTCCGGTGATAAGGATGTTTACCAGCTCGTGAGCGAGCTCACCCACGTCGTCACGACCAAGAAGGGCATCACCGACGTTGCGATTTACGGCCCCGACGAGGTCTTCGAGCGCTATGGCGTCACACCCGCCCAGTTCCCCGACTTCCTCGGGCTTAAGGGCGACGCGTCCGACAACATCCCCGGCGTGCCCGGTGTGGGCGACAAGACGGCCGCGAAGCTGCTTTCCGCCTACGGCAACCTCGAGGGCATTTACGAGCACACCGGCGAGCTCAAAGGCAAGCAGAAGGAGAAGATCGAGACCAACCGCGACCAGGCGTTCGCGAGCCGGAAGGTGGCGACCATCTCGCGCGATGTCGA
>CAKSOR010000517.1 GCA_934477985.1 uncultured Eubacteriales bacterium | reverse complement strand
GATCGACGACAGGTCATACAAAACGATGATCACCTTTGGCAACGGAAACGTCGCGACAATGTGCAACTTCATCTATTCGACCGAATATCTGCGCGACATGAAGGACGACTACGGTATTCTCCCGATGCCTAAATACGACGAGAACCAGGATAAGTATATCTCCCAGCTCGGAACTTCCACCGCTATGCTCTTTGTCCCGACGACCACAAAGGATATTGTACTCACCTCAAAGGTCATGGAGGCTATGTCGTATTACACGAATCAGCTCGTTGTGCCGAAATACTACGAGGTCGCGCTGAAGGACAAATACGCGCGTGACGACGATATCGCCGAGATGCTCGACATCATCCGCGACGGCGCGGCGTTCGATTTCCTGTTTGTCTACGGAACATCGCTCCAGGGCACGCCGAACAGCTATTTCAGATTCTACGATACCAACACAACTGACATCGCGTCGACCTTCGCTTCGAACGAAGAAAAATTCAAGACTTCTCTCAATCAGATGATTGAAAAATTCAGCAACATAGATCACTGAGGTAAAATATATGACATTTGTCAATCAACTAAAGCGTCCGTTTGTCGTCGGAGTTCTCCGCGGCAGATCGGCAGACGACGACATCGCGAACATCCTTAACAGCGAATGCGAGGGCGCGGATGCCTTTGACCTGCACATCCACTGGCTGCCCGCGGAGCAGCGCGATGAGAAAACGCTGCGGCGGATATTTTCGTCGACGAAAAAGCCCTGTCTCGCGCTCTTTTACCGCGAGGGGACGCCCTTCAACACCCCGGCGGCGAGCGAGGAGACGCGCATTGCGGGGCTTATGAGAGCGCTTGAATGCGGCGCGGCTGGAGTTGACATCCAGGCGGATTATTTCGATAAAGACCCGAAGGCGAGCCTTGAGGGCTCTGACCTTCCGTTCGCGAAGAAAGTTCCGAACGAGGTTACGCTGAATCCGGAAGCAATCGGAAAGCAGAGGGAGCTCATCGGATCTATACATAAGATGGGCAAGGAAGTACTGCTCTCATCTCACGTCGGAGTCGAGCTCTCAAGGGATGAAATCATCTCCTTGGCGCTTGAGATGGAAAAGCGCGGACCGGACATTGTCAAGATAGTGACTCCCTGCGGAGATGATGATTACGATCGCGCGATTGAGCTGCTTTCGGCGATAAACGAACTGAAGAAGCGGCTTCACACGCCGTTTGTCTGCCTCGGAACCGGAACGGCGGGCAGACTGACGCGGATAACCGGCGCGATGCTCGGCAACTGCCTTGTCTTCGCGAACCTGAAATACGAATCAAACAGCACGCCGACTCAGCCGCTTATCCGCTCGGCGGTGACAATCCTGCGGGAGGCTTCGAGAGATGTCAGAGCTTAAGGAATACGGAGAAAACGCGCGTGTGGCCGTAATAACCGGCGGCGCGTCCGGAATCGGAAAGGCGACCGCTGAGCGATTCAGCCGCGAGGGGATCATCCCGGTCATCGCCGATCTCGACCACGACAGGGCGGCAGAGGTCGCCGACAGCCTTGGCGGGATGGCGGTGAAGCTTGACGTCACCGACTATAACGACTGCAAGAGAGCCGCTGACGAGGTCTTCGCGCGATATGGGCACATCGACATTCTGGTCTGCTGCGCCGGAGGCTCGTCCGCGCGGATACTCAACCAGCCTGGGAACTTCGCAGACATAGACATCTCGAGAGTCAGGTTCGGCATTGAGCTCAATCTGATGGGCGCGATAAACTGCTGTCACGTCGTGATAAAGCGGATGATCGCGGCGGGATACGGGCGGATAATCTTCTTAGGCTCGGCGGCCGGTATCGTCGGAGCGGCGGGCGGAGTAGATTACGCGGCGTCAAAGGGCGGACTCATGTCCTTCACGAAATCGCTCGCGATGGAGGTCGGAAAGCAGGGACTGCGCGTCAACATCGTCTCGCCCGGACCGATAATGACCCGACCCGGAATGGCGAGCGGAAATACTTTTCTCGGACGCTGCGGCGAGCCGGAGGAGGTCGCTTCGATGATAAATTATCTTGTCTTGGATGAGGCGTCCTTCCTGACCGGGCAGAATTTCATCGTCGACGGCGGAAGAACTCTCGGAGGACTCCCGTACGGCGACTGGTTCAAGAAACATTGAATTGAGGTAACAGATTATATGCAGAATCCAGCTATATTTTTCACAGCTCCCGGAAAAGCCGAGCTTTGCGACGCCGGGATCAGAACACCGAACGACGGCGAGATACTAGTCCGCACTGAATTCACCGCGGTCAGCGCGGGGACTGAGTACGCCTGCCTTGTCGGTATGCCGAACACAGCGGCTTGCCAGAATTTTCCGGTACGACTCGGCTATTCCGGCGTTTCGATTGTCGAGGAGACCGGCGCGGGAGTGAAGAATTTCAAAAAGGGCGACCGGGTACTCGTCTACCA
>CAKSOR010000516.1 GCA_934477985.1 uncultured Eubacteriales bacterium | reverse complement strand
GTTATATGGCGGATCGTGTACCGAAACCGCTGATTCAGGAAATCAAGGCACGGTTAGACGAAATGGAACTGGAGTCTATCCTTTCCTCCGGCTATCTCCAGCCATTTTTGGAAAACCGCAGGGGATGCTTTTTCGACACCGTGGGAACAACGCAGAGACCAGATGTGATGTGCGCCAAGCTGCTGGAGGGCAGAGTAGGATTGCTCATTGACGGCACTCCTTTTGCTCTGGTGATCCCGAAGCTGTTTTGCGAAAGCTTTCAGACTATGGACGACTACTGTTATCGCCCGGCATATGCCACTCTGGTGCGCTGGATCAAATATGCTGCCTTTCTGGTAGCAATCCTGCTGCCGGCGCTGTATGTTGCTATTGCACTCCACCACCCGGAGCTGTTAAATCGTACGCTGCTGCTGATTCTGGCAGAGGCGGAAGAAAATGCCCCCATTTCTTTGACAGCAGAGGCGATCGGCGTCTTGTTAGTCTACGAGATCATACGCGAAGCCGGGCTGCGGCTGCCGAAAGCAGCAGGCGGCGCGGTCAGCATCGTTGCCGGACTGATTATCGGCGACGCAGCAGTTTCCTCTGGGCTCATCAGCACACCGATGCTGACAGTTACTGCCATTGCGGTGATTGCCGGATTCGTTGTACCCGACCTGGCGCAGAGCATTACTCTGCTGCGGCTGGCGTTTCTGCTAGTCGCCGGATTTCTGGGTTTGTTTGGCATCAGTCTGTTTGGCGCAGTTGTTCTGTTCAATCTCTGCGCCGGCGAAAGCTTTGGATTCCCCATCACAGCGCCCCTGGCGCCGCTATACCAAAAGGGATTCCGGGACACGATCACGCGCGTCAGCTTCCGCAAAATGCAGTCCGGCAATTTTACTGTGGAGGAATATCATGAATAAACTCCGTTCCAATCAGATCTTCGCCATCTTGTTGGTCAGCGCTGCCTTTCCCTTTCTTTGCCAAACAACTGCCTTTACGGTGGAAGGAATCTTCGGGGCAGCCATTGCCGCATTCGTACAGCTGCTGCTCTGCCTGCCTATGCTCTGGCTTTACCGCACTGATTTTTCCTTTTGTGATTATGCCAGAAGCCATTTCTTTTTGCCCTTATGCTTTGTGGTCTATCTGCTGTTTCGGGGTGGCATTTCCTTTGTGCAGCTGCAGGATACCGCACAGGAGATCTCACTTCCCTTTTCTGGAAAGTTTCTGGCAGCTGCTCTCATTGCTTTGGTTTGTTTGTACACCGTTTCTCTCGGCATTCAAGCATTGGCGCGGAGCAGCACTATGATCCTGGGAATCCTGTTTCTCGCGTGGATACTGATGGGAATTGGAGCGATTCCGCAAGCAGAGCCGCAAAACCTTTCCCTCTCACCGGATGACACCATCTGGCGCGGTTTTCTGCGGAGCATGAACACGGCAGACGAATTGCCTCTGTTGTTTTTACTGCTGGACTTTACGCCTCAAAAGCAATTTCGCCGCATTTTGCCCATCTGGGTGGGAAAATTTTTTCTCTGCAGCTATCTCTCTCTCCTGGGCATGGCGGTTTTGGGAAATCGCATGACACATGCAAATCATCCTTTTTTTGCTGTAATATCTGTCTCACAGCCTTTCAGTACGCAGCGCGTTGATGCTGTATACTTGTTGGTCTTCGTAATGCTTTGTGTTCTGCGCATGACACTGTTCACCGTTCTGGCAGCGCATTTGCTGCAGATCTGTTTTCCAAAGCTGCAATACGCCAGTACCATTTGCCTGCTGCTGATGCTGGGAATTTCCTGGGGAGTTTCGCTGATGACTTTGCCGGAATTTTTACCGCTGCTTCTTTTTGCAGTGCTGACAGTCATAATTCCGTCAGGTCTTCTGCTTTTACAAAAAAGGAGGACAGGCTATGCGCAGTAATCGTCGCATTATCACTGTACTGCTGTGTAGCGCAATGCTTTCTTGCAGTACCGGCTGTACAGCCACGCAAGTACGGGACAGAGCCTATTTGCAGGCAATAGAGCTCCGGACACCAGAAAATCCAGAGATACAGTTTCATGATTTTCATGCAAAAAAAGCTGTTTCTTTCAGCAGCGGCAAGACAATTTCTGAAGCCATTGAAAATGCAGCTGTACCGCTGGGGAAAAATCTGTTTCTGGGGCATCTGGAACTGATTGCATCCGCAGACCCGGTGTATGGCACGCAGCTGAACCAACTGATGCGGGACTATCGGCTTTCCCCTTCCTGCAAAGTAATTGGTCTTTCTGATGGCACAGTTCTGACTGAAACTGATACTTCTGATTTGATTTGGCAGATACGACAAGCAGAGCAGCTGGGAAAGCTGCCGGAAACTGATCTGTTTACCATTCTTCGAGAGTGGGACAGTGCGTCCGGCACCGCTCTTCTTCCTATAACAGACACGCATGCATTTTCCGCTGTTATTGCAGCAAAGGAC
>CAKSOR010000515.1 GCA_934477985.1 uncultured Eubacteriales bacterium | reverse complement strand
CGGCGCGCGGTCGACGGGTGCTTCGCACCCGCCTGCCGCGAACGCTCGCGACAGTACAAAATCGAGCGGACGATCATAAGGATCGTCCGCGCCGTTTTTATTTTCTGTAAGCTCACTCGGGGTTCGAGATGTCGTTGCGCATCACGCCACGGCTCTTCTGGAACGCCAGCGGTGTCAGCCCCTCGTAGGTCTTGAACACCTGTATGAAGTGCGAATAGTCCGAAAATCCCGTGTGGTAGCAGGTCGATGTCACGTCGAAGCCGTTCAGCAGCATCGTCTTCGCGTACTCGAGACGCCTCTTCCGCAGGTATTCGTTCGGTTTCAAGCCGAATTCGTGTCGGAAAATCCGCGACAGATACGACTGCGTCACACCGCATTCGTCCGCTACCTCCGCCATGCTGCCGATCGTCCGGAAATTCTGCGTTATGTAGCTCGCCGCGCGGTTCGCGATCGGGTTTGCTGCCGGGTCGGGACTGCCTCCATGCGGCGTCGGGTCGTAATAGATCCGCTTCCACTCCATCCCCACAAGCGCCGTCAGCTCGAGCATCAGCCCGTACTCGCGATAGTGCTTGAGCGGGGAATAACTCTCTGAAAGCGCCGTCAGGTCGTCGATTATCTCCAGCATCCGCGCCCAGCCCTCGCGAGACGGCACAAATGTGTTTTTCTCACCGCGCTCGCGCTTGAAATAGCAATCCATCGGCGAATCCTCGCCGAACTCCGGAAAGCTCTTATCGGTCAGAAAAAAGAACGCATGGTCATATCGCGGATTCAGCACGTTCGCGTGGTGCAGTTCGCCGCCGCGGGTCAGCGCCACCGAACCCGGTTTGCCGCTCTCTCTGCCGTAGCCGCGCAGCTTCGTCATGCTGCTCTCGGCGAAATACTCGATCTCGCCGTCGATCAGAAAATACAGCTCGCAGAACGGGTGCGAATGATTGTAATCCGCGCAGCGACCCGTCCTCGCGAAATCTATGTCGAAATTCAGCCGCGTGAACTCGATCGGGTCGAGCCCTTCCATTATATTTATCGTGTCGCTGTAGAGCTTCATGACGTGCCTCCGTTCCTTTATCAGATCTGTCCGACACATTGACCGTGGCGTGTCAAATTGTCGGCGCGGGTCGGAAATTTGATTGACATGCAGGGGGATTATCGATCAAGTATATTATACCATCAATTCGGCTGAAAATCAAGATGATGTCAAAAATACAATGTTTTCCGCCATAAAAATCATAGCGGTGAACGTCTTATTGTGGTATAATTTAAACAGCACAGATCAATAAAATACTCCAAAAGGAAGGTAAAAATCAATGAAAATCCGCAATCTTATCGCTTCTTTTGCCGCTGTCTGCATGACTGCCGCAATGCTCACCTCGTCTGTCTCGGCTATGAGCGCAGTTGGAAATGTCAATGTTCCTTACGGCACTCCCAAGATCGACGGCACTATCTCCAAGGGCGAGTGGAACTCCGCGGTTAAGGTGAATTTCAGCTCCAAGACCGCTAAGGCGTGGTCGGGCAGCATTCCCGCTGACTTCAACACCGACGTCAAGGTTCTCTGGGACGAGAAGGGTCTCTATTTCGCGGGCGAGTTCGTTGAGCCGACCCTCAAGGCTTCCTCCGAGGGCAAGTACGACGGCGACGCTTTCCAGGTTTCGCTCGACATGGGTCAGTACTTCGCTACCACCGATGAGAGCCGCGCGATCTTCTATTCGTGGGGTCTCAACGAGACCAAGCCGATGATCCAGCGCCAGGAGTCCAAGAACAACGCTGTCATGTACGACGGCGACGGCTGCTCGATCAAGACCTGGAAGACCGACAAGGGCTGGGCTTTCGAGGCTATGCTCACCTGGGATACCCTCAAGAACGACGCTAATCTCAAGTCCGGCAAGACCTTTGATCCAGCAGCCGGCTTCAAGCTCAACGCTATGTTCTGCTACATGGACAAGGACGATTCCGGCAAGGTTGTCAGCGCGTTCGGCACGACGCTGACCGGCGATGATGTCAAGTACGATTGGGGTCCCAAGGATCACGGCATCACCTTCACCCTCGCCGCTAAAAAGACCGCTTCGACCACCGCTCCCGCTACCGCTGACCCTACGCTCATCCTGATGGTCGTCTCTGCGGCGAGCGCGATCGTTGTCGCTAAGCGCAAGCACTGAGCGAGATAATCCACACGAATCAACTACTTTTTCATTGGAAGAGCGCGTCCTTCGGGGCGCGTTCTTTTTGAACGGCTGAGGCGGCAGGGCGGCAGGCGGGTACGCCAGTACCCGTCGACCTCGCGCCGGGCGCGCCGGAGGCGCGGCCGGGCACGAGGTCGATGGCGCACGGAGTGCGCCACCTGCGTTCGACGCGTTGCGGAGCAACTCGTCGAATCCGCCGGGCGCCGTTGGCGCCCGGCGGCGGGGGCTGACGCCGCCCCCGTACCCCCGCAC
>CAKSOR010000514.1 GCA_934477985.1 uncultured Eubacteriales bacterium | reverse complement strand
CAAATAGTGCTTGACAAATCGCTTGTGATATTGTATAATCTATTATGGGAAAATAAAGCCGCGCGTCGGCTGTTTAAATAAGGAGAACCCAATGGAAATCACAAGAGAGAAGATCAGCTTCAACGGAGGCTGGCGATTCAAGGAAGGCGATCAGCACCTCGAGCTTCCGCCGCTTAAGGATGTCATCTACCTCGGCGCTAAGACCGAGCGTGAGCTCCGCGGCTATGCCTCAAAGAATTACGGCAGAAACATGGAGATGGCGTTCGAGAACTGGGAGTATGTCACCCTTCCGCACGACTTCATCATAAAGCAGGAGCCGAAAGAGCAGTTCAACAACACCCTCGGTTACTTCGACTACAAGAACGCCTGGTACAGAAAGACCTTCAAGGTCGACAAGGCGGACAAGGACAAGCGCCTCGTCATCTACTTCGAGGGAGTCGCCACACACGCCACCGTCTACCTGAACGGCTGCCTGATGGCGCACAATTTCTGCGGTTACACCGGCTTTGAGGTCGACATCACCGATATGGTCAAGCTCGGCGAGGACAATGTCATCGCGGTTTACGTCAACACGACCGATCAGCATGAGGGCTGGTGGTACTCGGGCGGCGGAATCTTCCGCAACGTCTGGCTTATCAAGACTCCGATGGTCTCGGTCGACAGCTTCGGCGTGTTCGTCCACCCTTACGAGACCCCATTCGGCTGGAAGATACCGATCGACGTGACGGTCAGAAACGACGACATCTCACGCCGCAGAGCGACCGTGTCGGCTGAAATCTATCGCGACGGCGGAACTGAGCCGGTGGCTGTCAGCGACTCCAAGGGAGTCAGTGTAAGCGGCAAGGATATTGCAAATGTGAGCCTTGAGGCGTTCCTCGAGAAGCCCGAGCTCTGGAGCTGCGAGCATCCGAACCTCTACAGAGCGGTTGTCAAGGTGCAGAGCAGCCGCCGCGACTGCGATACATACAAAGTCACCTTCGGATTCCGGACGATAAAGTTCGACGCCGACCACGGATTCTTCCTGAATGGCGAGCCGGTGAAGATCAAGGGCGTCTGCTGCCACGAGGATTACGGTCTGCAAGGCAAGGCGGTGTCGGACTCGGTCAAGCAGCTGAGACTCGAGAGACTGCGCGAGATGGGCGCGAACGCATACCGCACGGCACACTATCCGCACAGCGAATACACGTTTGACTGCCTGGCGCGGCTTGGATTCCTGATCATGGCTGAGACGAGATGGTACGAGTCGACAAAGGAAGGGCTTGAGCAGCTTGATTTCCTCGTCAAGAGCCAGAGAAACAACCCGGCTGTCATCATGTGGTCGCTCGGAAACGAAGAGCCCTACCACAAGACTCCGATGGGCAGACGCATCTTTGTGACTATGCGTGAGCGGGCGAAGAAGTTCGACAACACAAGACCCTTCACGACGGCTGTGTCGAACGATCCGGCTAAGGCGGCGGTCATGAACGAGGTTGACCTGATCGGCATAAACTACAACCTGAAGGATTACGATGAGCTTCACAAGAAGTTCCCGGACAAGATGATTTTCGCGTCGGAGTGCTGCGCGGTCGGTTCGACGAGAGGCTGGACATATGACGATTGCCCGGCACGCGGTTATCTGCACTGCTACGACAACCGCACCGGCTGGTTCATGTCGAGGGAAGCTACATGGAAGCACATTATGGCCCGCGAGTGGCTCGGCGGTGGATTCCAGTGGGCGGGCATAGAGCACCGCGGAGAGACTGTCTGGCCGAGACTCTGCTCACAGTCGGGAGCGCTTGATCTGTTCCTCCAGAAGAAGGACGCGTTCTACGAGAATAAAGCGCATTGGACTGACGAGCCGATGGTGCACATACTTCCGCACTGGAATCTGCCGGATCGCATCGGCGAGAAGGTGTGGGTCTGGGTCTACACGAACTGCGAGAAGGTCGAGCTGTACCAGGACGGCAAGCTGATCGGGACGGCTGAGCTCGGCAAGTACGATCACGCGGAATTCTGGGTTGAGTATCATCCGGGCAAGCTGGAGGCGAAGGGGTACAAGGGCGGCGATGTCTGCAATGATATTGTCGAGACGACCGGCGCACCGGCAGCGCTCGAGCTCGAGCTCCAGAACAAGCACCCGCTGAAGAAATGGGACACCGCGGTATTCAACTGCTACGCTGTTGACAGCGAGGGCAGGAGAGTTCCGGACGCCTCGCCGTTCATTTCATTCTATGGAAACGAGAACACGGTTATTGTCGGAACTGGCTCGGATGTCTGCGATCATGTGCCTGTGCCGTGCCCCGACCGTAAGATGCGCGCGGGTATCGCGTCGGTCTGTGTGAAGCTTGGCGGCGGGGAAGCGCTGAAGCTCTACGCGAACGCGGATGGACTCAAGCCGGCTTCGTATGTGGCTGAGATCAAGTGATGGAGCAAATCGGTTCTGGATATTGT
>CAKSOR010000513.1 GCA_934477985.1 uncultured Eubacteriales bacterium | reverse complement strand
CATGGAGGGCTTCGCGATAAAGGTTTGCACGGTCGTTGACGCGAAGCTCGCCTCGACGCAGGGCGTCGGGACGCTGTTTGTCGGAAAACGCTAAAATTTTCGGCGAAATCACAAAATGCGCAAAAATTCACGGATTGATTTAAATATGGTCTGAAATTTTTTTGAGAAAAATTCGAAAAGTACTTGAAATTTGTTTAAAAGTGTGATATAATAATGTCATCACTGTCGATTAACTCGATAAATTTTCTTTCTACATTTGGAGCAACTGTATGAGTCATAACAGAAGCAACTTCTCCGGCAAGATCGGCTTTGTCCTCGCGGCGGCAGGGTCGGCGGTCGGACTCGGAAACATCTGGCGTTTCCCCTACCTCGCCGCGAAATACGGAGGCGGAATTTTCCTCCTCGTCTACATCATCCTCGCGGTCACCTTCGGCTACGCGCTGATGTCGGCGGAAATTTCGCTCGGACGCAGGACCGGACTTTCGGCGATCGGCGCGTTCAATGCGCTGAACAAGAAATTCGGCTTCATCGGATTGCTTGCGTCGATCGTCCCGATGATTATTTTGCCTTATTATTCGGTCATCGGCGGCTGGGTAACGAAATATTTTTTCGCTTTTGTCAGCGGTGGGGCGATGGAAACAACCTCGGATGAGTATTTTTCTTCATTTATTTCCAGCACCGGCGAGCCTATTCTTTGGTTCGCGGTCTTCATGGGACTCACGGCGATCATCGTTTTGCTGGGAGTCGACAAGGGAATCGAGCAGATGTCGAAGATCATGATGCCGGTTTTGGTTATTTTGACGATAATTGTCTCGATTTACTCGGTCTGCATGCCGGGCGCTGGCACGGGTGTCATCTATTATCTGAAGCCGAATTTCGCTGAATTCTCGGCGACGACCGTTCTGGCGGCGATGGGACAACTGTTCTACTCGATGTCGCTGGCGATGGGCATCATGATCACCTACGGTTCGTACATGAAAAAGGACGTTTCGATCGAATCTTCGGTCGCGCAGATCGAAATTTTCGACACGGGCATCGCGTTCCTCGCCGGATTAATGATAATTCCGTCGGTCTTTGTGTTCTCGGGCGGCGACGAAGCGGCGCTCGGAAAAGGTCCGGGGCTGATGTTCGTCACTTTGCCCAAAGTTTTTGAAAGCATGAAAGGCGGAACGATCATCGGCGCGCTCTTCTTCCTGCTGGTATTCTTCGCGGCGCTGACCTCGTCGATCTCGCTGATGGAAACCGTCGTCTCAATTGTCCAGGACAAATGGAAGCTCGGACGCCGCGGCGCCTCGTTTGTAGTGCTTGGCATCTCGATAATTCTCGGATTACTGTCGTCGCTCGGCTATGGCCCTTTGGCGAATGTAACTATATTTGGATTCCAATTCCTTGATTTCTTTGACTTTGTATCCAATAGTGTGCTGATGCCGATCGTGGCGTTCCTGACTTGCATCTTTGTCGGATACGTTATCAAGCCCGAAACGCTCACCGAAGAGATCGAGCTCACTGGAAAATTCCCGCGCAAGAAGCTCTTCATTGTGATGATAAAGTATATCGCGCCGGTCTGCATCGTGCTGATTCTCGTGTCTTCGGTGCTAGACGCGCTCGGAATCATGAAAATCTGACGGAAAGTGTTGTGCAAAATGCACTTGTGAATATTGCACCAAAAGCAGCAAAAATCCCGGGCTTAATGCCCGGGATTTTTGCTTTCAGATGTCATTTGTTCTTTAACTTTTTGAACGATTCATTGATCTTATCAATCTTCTCAACGTACGAGGAGCGGTTCGAGGCCTCGGACGAAGCGAATGTGTTTGACTCGGATTTCGCCTGACCCTCAATGAACGACTTGATTCCGATCATCGTGTAGGTGTCCGCCTGGTCGATTATTCGGTTCGCGAAGATCAGATCCAGCATATCAGACGATTCGTTGTCGCGACTTGCCTTTCTTTTTAGTGTATTTTCATAATAAGCCGGCGTGAGAGTGTCGACAGATTCCTCGCAGAGAGCCTCGAGAATCAGCGCCGTGCGATCTGGATCAGCGGCTGTCACGGGAATTGAATACGAGGTCGCGTTGTTCGATTGAAGCATACTGTGGTAGGTCGACTGCGATTCTTCGATCTTCGGTATGGGCAAAATGCCGAAATCACTTGTCATATCGCGCAAAAGCCGGACATTGACAGTCGGTCCCATGAAGAAGAGTCCGCGGTCGGATTTGAACGTGCCGCGCGAGACGACGTTCCACTTGTCGGAGACGGATGAGTATTTGCTGGCGTCGGTTGTGATCTGGCAGGTGTCATCGGAAAAGAAATTGTAAACTTTTTCAAAAGTATTTACGATCTTTTCATTGCTGAGATTGTACTCAAGGTAGCCGTCTTTGTCGAATTCGACGGCGCGCATGCCCGAACCGAGCAGCAGCGCTTCCGAAACCTCGTAC
>CAKSOR010000512.1 GCA_934477985.1 uncultured Eubacteriales bacterium | reverse complement strand
GGTTACAACCGCCCGCAATCCCGGCGGAGCGCCGGATGAGGGACTTTCAGTCACGCGTGACGGCGAATACCTCGCCGACATTCTGAAGGCGCACCCGGAATTCTTAGGTAAATTCGAGCGCCTGCCGATACTTTTAAAGCTCCTCGACGCTTCTGAGCGGCTGGTAATACAGGTTCACCCGACGGTGGAGTTCGCGAAGGAACACTTCGGCTCGCCGTTCGGAAAGGCTGAGTGCTGGTACATAATCTCGACCGAACCCGGCGCGTGCGTCTATCTCGGCTTCAGGGAGGGCATCACGCGGGAGGAGTGGATCGACTGCTTCGAAAAGCAGGATATTCCGCGCATGCTGTCGCTCCTGCACAGAGTCGATCTGACACCCGGCGACGTCTGGTTTGTCGACGGCGGAGTTCCGCACGCTATCGGCGGAGGCTGCCTGATGGCTGAGCTGCAAGAGCCGACCGACCTTATGGTCGTCCCCGAAAAGGTCACGCCGAGCGGTCGACCGCTTCCGGAGCAGCGTCTTCACTGCGGACTCGGGTTTGAGAAGATGTTCGACATGTTCGACTACACCGGCTATCCGCGCGAGGAGCTTGAGAGGCGCTATCACCGCCGCCGCGAGTGCCCGCCCGACTCGATGGTCGACATAATCGACTCGGGACTGACCGACAAATTCGCGATGAGCGAGTGCCGCGTCGAGAGCGGGATGACTCTCGGAAATCCCGGACTCCCGGAAGTCTTCGTCGTGATCGGCGGAAGCGGAAGCATCTCGGACAGCGACGGGCGGCAGGAGATAAAGGCGGGCGACTGCGGCTTCATCCCGGCGACCGCGAAGAATATAAGGCTTGAGGGCAGAATGCGAGTCCTCATAAGCCGACCATAACAGGAGGAAATGATTATGGAGAAGAAAACTATCATCGACGGTCACATGCACATATTGCAGTGGCAGCGGAGCGACGGCAAGTCCGTGTTCGAAGCCCTCGAGGACTACTGCAAGGACAACGGTATCTCCTTTGTCGACAACATGTGCTGCTCGAACAACGCCGACCTCTGGGACGGGTATGAAATGGATCAGAGCATACTTGGCGCCATTGTGAAGCTGAGAAATCCGAATGTCTTCACGCACGGCTGCCTCTACATCCCGAAAGACCCGGCGATGCGCGGAAAGTTCCGCTTCAGGGATCAGCTGGATGAGCTCATGGAGCTGGGACTTGACGGAATCAAGATCTGTGACTTCAAGCCCGACGCGTACAATATCCTCGGCGTGGCGGATAATCTCGACGAATACGACGACTTCATCGGCTGCTGCGAGAAGAATCACGTCCACATGTGCTGGCATGTCGCTGACCCGAGCTATTTCTGGGACGCGTCCAAGGTCTCCGACGCGATCAAAAAACGCGGCTGGTTCTACGGAGACGGAAATTACGTGTCCTACGAGTATCTCATATCGATGGCTTACCGTCTCATCGAGGCACACCCGGATCTTCACGTCATGCTCGCGCACGCGTTCTTCAAGTCAAACGCTCCCGACGAGGTCGTCGCCCTGCTCGAAAATCACCCGAACGTCACAATCGACTTAGCTCCTGGCGGCGAGATGTTCAACGGCTACCGCGAGAATTACGCGAAATGGTACGGGATATTCAGAAAATTCTCCGACAGATTCGTCTACGCGACCGACGTCGCAGCCACCTCCTCCGACGAATACAGGTCGCGCATAGCCGGAAACGTGCTCAGATTCCTGGAGACCGACGATGAGTTCGATTACTCCGACACGGTGAGAGCCCACGGCATAAAGCTTGAGTCCGAACCGCTTGAGAACATCCTGCACAAAAATCACGAGCGTGAGGTCGGAATCAGACCGCGCGAGATCAACAAGAAGGCACTGAAACGCTATATTGAGCGTTACCTGCCGCTGATGCCCGACTCGAATAACAAGCGGATGACCGAGGAATTTTACAGAAAAGAACTGCTCTGAAAACAAAAAGGGGCTGTCGCAATAACGTCCTCAAAAAAACGTCCAGGCCACCAAAAAAGGGTAGCCTGGACGCTGCTTTTATGGTATAATATAATTGCAAGAAAAACACCATCGATTCGGAGCCGACCGCGGATCCTCAGGTTGAGTCCGAGCCGGGACTGCGGCGCGTGACGATGGAGGAGGCCTCGGAATATCTGCGGCTCTGCCGCGAGAACGCGCCGGGCAACGCGGTCGCCGTCGATCACGATATCGCGATGGGAATGCGGATGAAGGACGACTGCCAGAAGACCGGAGAAGCCGCCGCGAGACTCGCCGCGCTCGCGCTTTCGCTGATCGACTCCGACGGCGACATATGCAAGCGAATTGAGGAGACACTTGTCGAATGCGCTCAGAGCCGCGACGGCTTCATCCCGGCGACCGCGAAGAATATAAGGCTTGAGGGCAGAATGCGAGTCCTCATAAGCCGACCATAACA
>CAKSOR010000511.1 GCA_934477985.1 uncultured Eubacteriales bacterium | reverse complement strand
TGCCGACGCCTCAAGGCTCGTCTCATAGCTGAAGAAGCAGACCCGGCTACCGCCCGCCGCGATGTTATACGCGAGCTGCAGGGAGAATGCCGTCTTGCCGACGGAGCTGTCCGCGCCTATGACGACGAAGCTGCCGCGGCTGATCCTGACCTTCTTGTCCAGCGCCTCGATCCCGAACTTGAGGAAGTCCGGCGGCGTCGGGTCGTTCATGCGGTCGAAGAAGTCCGCGAGGATCTCCGTGTAGTTCCGGACTCTCCGCCCGGGTCTCACGCTCAGCATCCCCTGTGCCTCGACAAGGAGTCTCCGCCCGTCCTCCGCGCTGGCCGCGTCTGTGAGCGCCTGCCCCAGATCGCGGATGCGTGTCAGCATCGCACCGTCCTTGAGAAGCTTCACATACTCGCGCCAGTTGTTCGCCGTCGGCGTCAGCTGGAGTATCTCGCGAACCTGCCGCGAATACGCAGCGCCGACGCGTTCCACGAGGGTCACGGGGTCGAGCGTTTCACGCTTGAGGAATATCTCCCGCGCCGCGGTGAAGAGGTTCCGCTTGACGGGGTCGGAGAAGTCCTCCGGCCTGACCACGTGTATGATCTGTCCCGCGAGCTTCTCCGGCTCTATCAGCAGCGAGCCGAGGACAGCCGTCTGCGCGTCGTAGTAGGCCGAGTAGTCGGTCAAGTCCATTCCTCTCGCTCCCCTCCGTCGTCGCTTATCCCGGTCGCCGCGGGCTCCGCCTCGTCGATCTCCTCGGCGTCGAGCCAGAGCCGCCCGTTGAGGTAGGAGCTGAGATGCGGCACCCCTATGCCGCGGCTCCATTCGTCCGTCCGGAGCTGCCGCATGAGCGCCTTGGCGATGGTGTCGATCAGCTCGTCCGATGGCTTGAGCTTGTCCCATGCCCTCATTGCCCGCTGCTTGCTGCCGCGCTTGGAGTGCGGGTAGAAGCTCCAGAGCTTGGTGAAGCGCTCCGGCTTGTGCTTCGGTTCGGAAACACACACATCATCCCCCTGGGGGGATATAGGGGGGTTATTGTTAATATATATATTATTCTCTTCCCCATTTTGGGGGATAGGGTATCCGTTATTTTGGGGATACCTATCCCCATTTTTGGGGATAGAGTCAGGCACTACGACACTTACTCTGTCGACGTAGATTTTTCGGTCTGAAACCGCGCCTTTTTCGTCGCGGACGACCTCAATCTGTATGTACCCTTTCTTCTCAAGCGTCCCGATCAGATCGCTGACGGTCTTCTTGGACAGCCCGAAAAGCTCGCTCAGGTACTTGTTAGTCGCCCAGCAAAAGCCGGTACTGTCCGCAAGCGCCGTGATCTCTGCATAAATGAGCTTCGCATTGGGGCGCAACTCTTCGTCATACCGAACCCTCGCGGGCAGCACTGCCCAGTATCCGGGCTTTCGGCATAATGCGCCTGTAGCCATAGTCTCTCCTCCTCTTTTCCGAGTGCTCTCGATATGCGGCACCGTTCCCGATGCCGCAGGTTCCAAAGCGCTCAAAGATCAATGCCGTAATACTCCGCAAGCTGGCGGATGATCCGTCCGCCAAATGCGTCCTTAGTCAGGTCGATAAACTCCTCCGGGGTCATGGCGTCGCTCATGCTGAGCTCATGATCCTGCGCGAAGGCGTCACGTCCCTGTGTGCAGCTGCCCGTGAGGAGATGATGCCAGTCGTAGAAGTCCGCGACGGTGTAGGCCTCGCCCGGCGCAAACTGCTCCCGGAACGCTTCAAGCTTCTCCTCGACGGGCATATCGTCAAAAAGCTTCTCCTCCAGCGCTGCCTGAGCTGCGTGGAGATCCTCACCGTGCGCGAACTTTCCGCCGCCCTTGACGACGAATGTCCTGCGCTTCGACAGATCGGTCATCACGATAGACCCCATCGCGACAGAGCCGCGGAGCCCGGTGATGATCGTCGGCACACCGTCGATCATGTAGACAGGTTCTCCACAGAGACTCTTTAAGCCGTCGCCGTCGCCGTCGCCGGAGCCGTCGCCGTAGCCGTAGCCGGAGCCGTAGCCGTCGCCGTCGCCGTCGCCGGAGCCGTAGCCGGAGCCGTAGCCGGAGCCGTAGCCGTCGCCGTCGCCGTAGCCGTCGCCGTAGCCGGAGCCGTAGCCGTCGCCGTCGCCGTAGCCGTCGCCGTAGCCGTAGCCATAGCCGTAGCCGTCGCCGGAGCCGTTAAATTCGACCTTCAGGAACTCCTGAACTGTTAAGCTGTCCATACGCGAACCGCCTTGATGCTCGCCTCTGCGGCCTCGGTGCAGGGGATGATCTCGATCGCGTCCGTTATGCAGATCTCGGCGACCGGTGCGGGGAACTTACAGGACTGGGGCTTCTTGCTGCCTATGTTGGCAAGCTCGGATATGCTGGCTGCACCGTCCCAATACCAGATACGGCGGCAGTCGGTCAGCGTGACCTCTCTGCCCTCCTTGCTTTTGAGCTGCCCGGCAA
>CAKSOR010000510.1 GCA_934477985.1 uncultured Eubacteriales bacterium | reverse complement strand
AAAATGCGTCGCCGACCTCGTTCCGTTCGGCTGGACGACCTTGCCGCTTGAAAAGTTCGAGTGCAATAAACCCGACATCTTCAACTCAGAGCTTCCACCGACGATAGAGAACGATTTCTATCGAGTAGCTTTCGCGAAGAACGGCTCGATAGCCGCTATATTCGACAAGGAACTCGGGAAAACGCTGAATTCCGGCAACGTGAATGAGCTTATCTGCACGAAGGACAACCACAAGACCTTCCATTCGCCGGAAGAAGCGCGCTTTGTCACAGAGCGCGACAAATTCGGAATAAAAGTCACCGCGACAGCAGACGACGCTTTCACCGGCGCGCGCATAATCACGGAAGTCACACTCCCGGCGCACGAAAAGCGGATCGACATCGACGACCATATAGAGCATTTTTCGGATATGTTCAACACCGACCGGTACAAACGCTACGCGTATATCGGCTTCGGATTTGACCTTCCGGAGTGCCGCAGATACTGCGACCTCGGCGGAATTGAGGGCGAGTACGGAGTCAGCGTCACCGGACACGGAACCGACGTTTACATGGCGGCGCGTGAGTATGTCGCGGTCGACTCGGGCGAGGGCTGCGGAGTCGGGCTGATACAGCTTGACAGCGAGCTTGTCGAGTTCGATCATATCCATCCGGACAAGACCGATTTCGGAAATCCGGGAGACGGCTCGGCGATCTATTCATATATCGCGAACGACTGGCTGCAAATGCACGCGTCAGGCGGCGACGAGCTGAATTATCGGTTCAGATACACGATAACGTCGTATAACGGAGATCATGCCGCGGCGGGACTTTCGGAGCTTGCGGAGCGCGCCGCGAATCCGGTTTTGGCAGTGACCGCGAAAAAAAGCGGGAATCTTCCCGCAAGTGAATCCTTCATAAGCTCGTCTGAGCGGCTGATTTCGGTAAAGAAAGCATATGGAAGCAACCGGCTTTCAGTAAGGTTCCTTACCGATAAAACGCTCAACCGGGATGAGACCGTGAAAATAATGTCGACTTCGTTGGGAAAAGCGCGGCTCACGGCGACCGACGAGTCTGAGTACGCCGGGAGCGATAAGCTCACAGGCTATCTTACCTTCGCGATCGACGGCGAAAAGCTGAACACGCGTCCAGAGACTGTACAAAATGAGCTTGACATCGGCTCAGGCTGCGAGGGACTTCTGAACTCCCCGCGCGCGGTACACGGCGAGGAGCGCGGAATGCTCTACCTGCTCTGGGGAAAATGCCGGGCGGAAGTCGCGTTCTATGAGCTGTTCAGGTCGGAAGAAAGCGGTTTTTTACCGGACGAGACGAATAAACTGGTGACAGTCAAGCCTGAGGAATACGTCGTCGGAAGATTCGTCGACCGCGGTCTTTCCGACCGGAAGCGGTATTATTACAGAGTGCGCGCGGTGGCGGGAGACGGACGGCGCGGCAAGGTCAGCGAGGAGTTTTCGGGGCGGACGATCTGACGAACTGTCTCGATCAGACGAATAGTTATCCTGTGCAATAACGGATGTGACAGCACCCGGGTCGCACAGGATCTTTTCTGATGGGGACCATAATACTGTATCAGATCGACGTGTCCGTCAGACTTCCAGACAATTCCGATATGACAATTGCCCTGATAAAAATCCAATTGTCTCTTGACAAGCCCGGTTATACGTGATATAATGTAACAAATAGCGCAGAACGCAGGGCGTTTTGTACTGTTGATCGCTCTGTATTTCAAAATACAAATAGAACAATTAACTGTGGGAAAGGAAATTTTATCATGAAAAAGAGTTTGATTCTATTACTGATCGCGGCTCAGCTCATCGCTACAGCCTCGTGCGGCGGACAGACTGAGAATGTCGATACTGACACCTCGACAGCCGGTTCGACCGCTCCGGAGACGACTTCGTTTTACGACAATATCGACATTCCGGATTTTTCGGGTCAGAGCTTCACAATACTTGCGCGGACTGATCTGATCGACGAGATGTACTCTGAGGTGGAGACCGGTGAGGTCGTCAGCGACGCGGTATATCAGCGGAATCACAATGTCGCCGACCACCTCGGAATTGACGTGAACATCATACACCAGCCCGGCGACTGGGCGAACAAGGATCAGTTCGTGAACTATGTAAGCTCAGCAATCCTTGCGGGTGACGACGCGTTCCAGGTCGTCGCGGGTTACATGCACTACATGCCGATAACTATCATCGACGGATATTATGTCGACATCAATTCCCTGCCGTATATCGACCTTTCAAACAAATGGTGGGTCAGCGGCTTCAACGACAACGTGACAATAAACGGGAAGATGTACATGGCAATGGGCGATCTCTGCTCGACAATGCTGCGCTTTGCTTACTGCGGCTACGTGAACACCAAGCTGCTTGAAGACTACGGTCACAGCGCTGAGGAACTCTATCAGTCGGTGCGCGACGGAAAATGGACCTTCGACATGATGACCGGTATCGCC
>CAKSOR010000509.1 GCA_934477985.1 uncultured Eubacteriales bacterium | reverse complement strand
GCTCGAGATCGGCAGCCACTCGGTGATTCCCTCGACGACGCCGAACAGGAAGGATTTCAAAAGCTCGATAATAATTTCCATTATATACCTCTCACAATATCGCCCGCCTTCAGTGCGAACGGGACTTTTGCCGAAAACTCCATGTAGGGATGCGGCGCGGACTCTATCTCATTGCCCTCGGCGTCAGACAGCTTGCCAAGATGAAGCGCTCTTCCGGTCATTCCGGGCGAGATGACCTCGACATCCGAATCCGCGAAGACTTTGTTGCGCTGCACGAACTTTGCGATTCCCGTCGACTCGTCGTAGGACTCGACCCGGCAGAGATAGGCCTTCTCCTTCATGTAGCCGGGAGTCTTCGCGGTGTTCGCGTCCTCGTTCGGCTTTGAAAAAAAGTAGCCGGTCGAGTATTCGCGGTGGCTGACGCTCTCAAGCTCGCGGAGCCACGCCGGATCGAACCGGTAATTCTCCGGGTCGGCGAGATACGCATCAATCGCCATCTTGTAGGTGTTCGTGACAACCGCTGTGTAATACTCGCTCTTCATCCGCCCCTCAATCTTGAAGGAGTCGACTCCGGATTTCATCAGCTCGGGGATGTGCTCAATCATGCACATGTCCTTCGACGAGAGGAAGAACGTTCCGCGCTCGTCCTCCTCGACCGGAACGCGGTTGTCGGGACGCTTTTCCTCGACGATCTCATAAGACGTACAGCCTTCATCGACGATTGTCGAGGGCTGATAGCTCATGTTCCAGCGGCAGGGCTGCGCGCAGCGCCCGCGGTTAGCGTCGCGCCCGACGAAATGCTGCGACAGAAGGCAGCGTCCCGAGTAGGAGATGCACATCGAGCCGTGGATAAACGCCTCAAGCTCAAGCTCGGGCGGAGTGTTCGCACGGATAAACTTTATCTCGTCGAGATTCAGCTCGCGCGCAAGGACGACACGCTTAGCGCCGAGTTTGTACCATTCGGTCGCCGCCGCCGCGCTGACAGTCGACGCCTGAGTCGAGATGTGAAGCTCGGTGTCGGGCATGTATTTCTTCACGAGCGAGATTACGCCGAGGTCGACGGCGATGACCGCGTCGATTCCGAGCGGGGCGATTTCGCGGATGTAGTCGGTCAGCTTCGGATATTCGTCCGAGTGCGGGGTAGTGTTGAGCGTCAGGTTTATCCTGACGCCGCGCGAATGCGCGTATAAAACCGCTTCGGCAAGCTCATCGAGCGTGAAATTCGCCGCGGCGGCGCGCATTCCGAAGTCGTCGCCAGCGAGGTAAACCGCGTCCGCGCCGTAGAGTATCGCCGCGCGCATCTTATCGAAGCTCCCCGCCGGGGAGAGAAGTTCAGGACGTTTCATTTTGATTCCTTTCAGCATAGTGATACTAAGGAAACGCTGATTTAAGGTTGTTTTCACGCGAAAAAGCCCACAAATCCAAGCCTTTTTCGCGTGAAAACCCGAATTATTCAGCTTATCCCTAAATAGTGATACTATATTATAACACTTCACGGCGGAAAATGCAAGGGGTAAAACAGTTTACTGTCATATACCGATAACGTATGTCGTAAATTTTTTGTTAAGAGTATTGCCCGCCGGGGAAGTTCGTGGTATAATATTAATGGGGGGAGATGACAGCATGGAAACCGAATACGACAGCGTGAACGCCGCTCTCTACAGCGAACACGTGAAATATGATCAGGCGTGCAAGCGCGTGCTCGCCGAAAAGAGATTCCTTGCGCGTATACTCAAGCGCTGTGTCGAGGAATATAAGGATTCCACATTCGATGAGATCGCCGGGTACATCGAGGGTACGCCCGAAATCGGCGAGACGCCGATGCGCCCGGACAATCCTCGGATAACCGGAGCGGACACCGAAGACGCCTCGATATTCGAGCAGACCATCCGGTATGACGTGAAATTCAACGCGGCTGTGCCCGGGTCAGACGACAACATCGGACTTATAATAAATCTTGAGGCGCAGAAGAAATACGACACCGGATACCCGCTCGTGAAGCGAGGCGTCTACTACTGTTGCAGACTTATCTCGTCGCAGTACGGCAGGGAATTCACCAAATCGCACTACGGAAAGCTCAGAAAAGTATACTCGATCTGGCTCTGCATGGACGCGCCGAAATCGAGACAGAACACGATCACCGAATACGGAATATACGAAAAGCATGTCGTCGGGAACTCCTCAGAGCGTCCGGCGCACTACGATATGCTGAGAATCGTGATGGTCTGTCTTGGTGAGGTCCTACCTGACGGAACAGTCCCGGGGTGCGACGATAAGATGCTCGAATTCATGAACGTGCTTTTCACCGACGCAATCAAGAGTCCGGTGCAAAAGGGAAAAATATTGGAGAACCGGTTCGATATTGTCATGAACAAAGAGGAAAAGGAGGATATACTGCAAATGTGCAACGTAAGCTACGGCATCGCCGAGAAGAATTACAACAAGGGCGTGAACGAAGGCAGGCGTGA
>CAKSOR010000508.1 GCA_934477985.1 uncultured Eubacteriales bacterium | reverse complement strand
GGCTTCTTTGAGCCGCACTCGGGGCAGAACTTACCGGTGACGGTCGCGCCGCAGGAGCACTTCCAGCCTTCAGCCGCGGGAGCTGCTGCCGGTGCCTGCTGAGCCTGCTGCTGTTGCTGTTGCTGCTGCTGACCCATCGCGAACAGATTCTGGGCGTTCATTCCGCCTCCGGCGTTCATAGCCATGCCCATTCCCATGAATCCGGTCATAGCGCCAGCGGAGTTTCCGGCAGCGGTCTTCATAGCGTCAGCCTGTGCGCCGACAAGAGTAGCCGCGGCCATGGTCGGGTCGCGCATGATAGCCGTGCGCTGAGCCTGCTTGATGAGCTCCTGATCCTCTTCGGGAAGAGTAACCGTTGCCAGTGCGATGCTGACGACCTGAATTCCGCGGAGCGCACCCCACTTCTCGGAGAGCGTCTCGTTCATCGCGTTTTCAAGGTCGGTATTGTGCGATACAATCTGGTTCGGACGGAGCTCGAGATCCGAGAGCTTTCCGAACGCGGGCTGGAGGGCGGAGATGAACTCGCTCTTCAGTGTCGAGTCGAGCTCGCCGCGCTCATAGTCGCTTTCGACGTTTCCGCAGACGTTCTTGTAGAAGAGCATCGGGTCGGCGATCTTGTAGGAATAGACACCGGCGCATCTGATCGAGACATCGATATCGAGTCCGATCTTGGAGTCCACGACGCGGAACGGAACGGGATTTGCCGTGCCGAACTTGTTGTCGAGTATTTCCTTCATGTTGAAGTAATAGACTCTCTGATCCTTACCGGTGTCGCCGCCGTATGTAAAGCGCTTGCCGACCACCTTGAAGGTCTCCTTGATGCTCTCGCCGAGATTGCCGGTGAAGATTGAGGGTTCGGTAGAGTTGTTCCAGGTGAATTCGCCCGGCTCCGCGCAGAACTCAACGATCTTGCCCTGCTCGACGATTATCATGCACTGTCCGTCGGCGACAGCGATACCGGAACCGTTCGAGATGATATTGTCATTTCCCTTCGTGTTGGAGGAGCGTCCGGTGATCCTCTTCTGACCTTTGGTTACAAGAACCTCTTTCGGAATTGATTCACAGTAGAAAAATTCTTTCCATTGATCGGCGAGAGTGCCTCCGAGTGCGCCGAGTCCGGCTCTAATAAGTCCCATAGTGTTTTCTCCTTTCAGAATTTAAGAAAATTTATTGTCAGGAATAAGCTGAACGTTTATAGCCTTAAGAAGCCTTGCAAAGGCGTCCTTGTTCAGCTTTTCCTCAGCAAGCGTGTGACTGACGTGTTTTTCCGGGGTGCCCTGGATATTTCACGCGTATTTTTTTGCCGCGGACATCTGTCATGAAACGGCGGTTTCTCCGGTCATTCTGCTCTCAAAGACATTTTATCATAGCCGCCAGATATTTTTCGCTGACTGACGTGAAGACTATCGCGTCGGCGTGACCTTCGAGCTTTGCGTTGATGATCTGCTCGGCGAGCTTCTTGTCAGCATCGCCATCAGTAATGAAGATGATTTTGCAACCCGGAATCTTTTTTCGTACGCTGTCCGCCAGCGAGATCCTCTCGTGGATCATCCACGGCGTGTATCTGGTCACTTCCATCATGACGACAGACGGTTTGTGCGTCTGGCATATGTCGGAAGTCATTTCCGGAGATTTGGAAATGATGATCAGATAATCGTCAAGTTCCTGCAGCAAAGCGCGTTCGAGCAGCTTTGCGTAGAGTCCGCTCTGCAAGTCAAGCACGATCTTTTTCATTTTGTTTTCATTCACCACCTTTATTCTTCCGGGCGGAAGGAATTCCGCCCGGAAGCTAAGTCTTACATGGAATAATTGACGCAGAACCGGGTGAGCGCGGTAGCGATCATATGCCTGATAGCGTTGTCAACCGGAGCGAGCTTTCCGTCAAGCTCCTCGATGATCTCCTTGGAGTAAGCCCACTTCATTGCGTCAAGTGCCCAGGAGTCGACCTTGGAAGCGTCAGACTGCGGAAGTTTTCCGGAAGCGCTGACGTTCAGCTTGCGGCTCTTTGCGTAGCGGTGGAGGAAGGTAGCGAGCTGTTCGCGGGTTATCGGGTCGTTCGGACCGAAGCGACCGTCGCCGTAGCCGTTTGTGATGCCGTACTTGACAGCCCACGCGACCGCGTCGGAATACCACTGACCTGCGGGAACGTCATAGAACTCATTCGATGCCGCCGTCATGGGCGAGCCTTCGAGTCTGTAGAGAACCGTGACTATAGCGGCTCTGGTGAGATTGCCCTGCGGGTCGAAGGAGTCATCACTCACGCCGTTCATGAGGAGCGGCTTGTGGTTGTTGACATACCATACGCTGCCGTAGTAGGGATCGCTGGTGGTGACGTCCTTGAAGGGAAGCTCCTTTTTTTCGGGAAGCAGCAGGCAGGAGAATACGAGAGACTGTTCGTCGCCGTTGTCCTCCGCCACGCACTTGTAGTAGAAGGTCTCGTACATATCCTCATCCTTTATACCGTAGATAAGGAGGGCACTGC
>CAKSOR010000507.1 GCA_934477985.1 uncultured Eubacteriales bacterium | reverse complement strand
GCCCCCGCGGCCGCCGCTTTGCTCCCGGCATTCGCGGGGAGAATAGCGGCTCGGGCGCTGCGCGCCCGACGCGCAGCCCGCGGTTATACCGCGGGCCGCGCCAGAAGCACTACTTCTTCAGACATGCCGCCTTGTAGATCGGCGCGTAAACCTCACTGTCGCGCACCGGACAACCGGTCGTCGTGAACGCGCGCATCAGCTCGGTGCACTTTCCGCAGGTCACACAGCACTTGTTCGGCTTCATCTCGTCCGCGATCAGATCCTTCGCGAATCCGTCGTACGCGAACGCCATCCGCCCGAATCCAGCCGCTGATATCATCCCCGAGCTGACCGCTCCCGCCGCGAGCTCCGGCGCGAACTGCCTGAGGAACGTATATCCCGTGCCGATGAACGTGATGTCCGGATACGCCTTCTGCAAGAGCGCCGCGCCGTTTATCATCCGCGCGATGCCGACCAGCGGATGCTCCGGCGGCTCATACCCGCCCTTGCAGTAAGGACGGTTGACATGCGGGTTGTAGTATGGCGTTCCCATAGTGACATTTATGAGATTAATCCCCAGCTTGTGGATGTCTCCGATCAGTCTCAGCGCCTCGGTCGGGTCGAACTTCGTCAGGTCTTCCCTGTCGTCGCCGAATCCGTAAGGATAACCGATGCCGTCATGCACGCCGAGCCGCGTTCCGACCGCGATCTCAACCTCAGCCTTGACCGCCGCGATGACGTCTCTGTAGAGCCGCGTCCGGTTCTCATACGATCCGCCGTATCTTCCCTCGCGCGTGTATGCCGACAGAAGCTCGCTCATCAGATAGCGGTGGCACGCCTTGATGTCAACGCCGTCGAATCCCGCCGCTTCCGCGAGCTTCGCCGCCTTCACATACTGCGGCACGAGCGAATCGAGGTACTCATCGGTCACGACCGGATATTCCGCCGGAATGTTGAACGGCTTATTGAGCACCGGATTGTGGTAGGAAATTATCGGCGCGGGCTTGTTCTCGGGACGTGAGAATCTGCCTGAGTGCGTGAGCTGGCAGATCACCGGAGCTCCGCCGGTCTTCTCGTGGATCGCGTCGACAAGCGTCTTGAACGAATCGACATTCTCCTCGTTTATCCAGAGCTGACGGTCATTCGAGCGCGACTCGTTTGAGATAGCGACCGCCTCGAACCAGTAGAGTCCGGCGTCGCTGTCGGCAAATCTCATATAGCGGCGCGTCGTGAGCTCGGACGGTCCGCCGTCTGGAGCGCTGTCAAAGCCCTCCATCGGGTGAATCGCGACCGCGTTCTTGAAATGTATCTTCTCTCCCTTGACGTCAAACCCCTTCGCGAGCACCGAGGTGTCGGACGAGAAAGGCAGCTCGAGTCCGAGCTTTTTAAGGTCGGCTCTGACGTCGTCAAGAGTCTTGTAGTTGAAATCAAACATTGCTATTCTCCATATTTTTAAGTGTTGGCTTCGGCTGTGGACAGAGCGCCGGACAGATCTGCGTATCACGCTGAAAAGCGACCTCTCAGGTGACGCGGCGCGAAATCCGCGGCATCAGACATACCGCTTTTTCCACTCATTCAGCACAGCGGCGTCGGCGATGAACCGCTCCTCGGAGTCGTCCATGACGAACTCCATCAGAAGCGCGCGATCCTTACCGTCAGACGCCAGGATATCAAGGTACCTGCGCCAGTCGGCTTCATGGTCGGCGAGCGGGAATCTGACGCACGGACCGTTCTGGGCGTTCCATGCGAAGACATGGACATTCGAGATGAACGGCAGAACCTTTCTGAGCGCGGCGGTGTTGAAATCAGCGTCATGCTTCTGGTCAGGCTGCCAGTAAAGGCGGACGTTGTCGGCGTCGATCTCCTCAATCAGCTTCGCGGCGGAATCGCAGTCGTCGGTCAGTGTGTTCGGGTGGTATTCGAAGCTCATCGTAAGTCCGGCGTCTTTCGCGAGCGAGGCGATAAGTCGCGCTTCAGAGACGAGAGCGGCGCGTTCGACCGGTTCAACGAGAGAGCTTCCCTTCACTCCTGCCCAGATACGGATATTGGGCGCACCGAGAGCCTTGGCGGCAGCGATGTAAGCGTTGAACTCGTCGGTCGGCGCAGCGTATTGACCGAGCTTGTAATATGAGCCGTAGGAGACGATCTCAACACCGTTTTCAGCGGCGATTGATTTGATCCGACGGCAGTTTTCGAGGTCATTATGCGGTGCGTGGACATCCGAGCCGACCTCGACGCAGTCGAGCGAGTTAGCTTTCGCGAGGCGGATAATCTCGTCGATCGGCTTTTTGCGGAAGGTCACGGAGACAATTCCGGTCTTGAACATGTTATCAGTCCTTTCGATATTTATGTTGTACGGCACGGCTGAGAGGCGCGCGCAGCGCGCCGACCGCGAGCGGCAGAGAGCCCGGGCAGGGGTTCGGGGGCGGCAGTCCCCGAGAGGCGCGCGCAGCGCGCCGACCGCGAGCGGCAGCGCGCCCGGGCGGGGGTTCGGGGGCGGCAGCCC
>CAKSOR010000506.1 GCA_934477985.1 uncultured Eubacteriales bacterium | reverse complement strand
AGAGCCGAGCTTGAGCGCAGGAGCTGATTCAACGACAGCGGCAAGCCGGAGGAGGATTACCGCGAAATTCTGCGCGACAAACTATTCTGCGACGACTGCAAATCGCGCATGACAGCCATGAAGCGTAATCAGCGGATAACGAGCGAGCTTTCGTCGGTGATCTTTTATCAGTGCGGAGAATATGGGCATTCGGATCACCAAAAATGCGTCAGTCACTATATAAACGAATCGACTATAGTTTCTGCGCTGAAAACCGCGCTCGACCGTCAGGTAGAAGTCGCGCTTGACATAGAAAAGTCGATAAGATCGGCGTCGGGTTCATCGACAAATGCTGAACGGGAGAAGTTTAGAAGTCTCAGGATGAAACGCCGGAATCTCGAAGCCAAAAAGGAACGCTTGCTTATTGACCTGACGAACGGTATCCTCAACCGCGAGGAGTATGAATACACAAAAAATCACTACTCCGAGGAGATCGAAAAGCTCCGCGGGGAGGAATCCGAAGCCGGTGCGCGTTCACTTGCCCAAAAGGAGACCTTCAACACCGCTCAGAAATGGCTGAATTCTGTAAAGCAGTACCACCGACTTCCGGTGCTGAATCGCGAGATCGTCGATATTATCGTCGATAAAATATTCGTGCTGAGTGACCGGCAGATCGAGATAAAGCTGAACTACAGCGATCCGTACAAGGCGTTCGCGTCGATTCTCAAAGGTAAGGTGACGAAGAATGCCGTATGATAGACGCAATTTTATCTATCTGCGCCTTTCAAAGGAGGACGGAGACGTAGCCGACGGCATCAGCGAGGAGAGCCAGAGCATCGCCTCTCAGCGGAGCTGTATCGAGCAGTACCGGAGGAATCATCCCGAACTCGATGACTTCGAGGAGATAGTTGACGACGGCTATTCGGGAACTCATTTTGACCACCCGGGGATAAAGAAGCTGTTGGAGCTTGTCACAAAAGACGCGGTCGGGACGATAATCGTGCGCGATCTTTCGCGCTTTGCGAGGAATTATCTTGAAGCCGGACATTATCTTGAATTCGTCTTTCCGGCGCATGATGTGCGCTTTATCTCGATAAACGACGGATACGACAGCGACGAATACGGCGAGGCGACAGCCGGACTCCATATCGCGATCAAAAATCTGATCAACCAGATGTACAGCAGTGACATTTCGCGGAAGATAAAAAGCGCGGTTGACATAAAGAAGCTGAACGGCGAATTCGTCTACGGAACGGCTCCGTATGGCTATAAAAAAGGCTCTGAAAGGAATAAGATAGTCGTCGACGAAAAGGCGGCGGTCGTTGTGAAAAGGATATTTTCAATGGCTTGCGAGGGGAAGAAGATCACCGAGATCTGCCGGATACTGAATGGCGAAGGTATTGAAACTCCGTCGGTATACCTCGCGGCGGTGAGGGGAAAGTATAAATCGCGAAGCTTCTGGACATACGAATCGGTGCGGAATATTCTCGGAAACCGGATCTACACCGGCGATACCGAACCCTTCAAATCCCACGTCGTGAAGGTCGGAAGTAATCATTTGAAGCACATTCCCGAAGCCGAGCGGATAGTTATACCCGATACACATGAAGCGATCATAAGCCGCGAGGATTATTTTCAGGCAAAGCAGGCAGTGAAGGGCAATGTCAAATCGCCGGCGCAGGGAAAAAGCAAGCGTCCTTTCGACCTATCTTGTCTGCGGATGCTGTGGAAACAAGCTTGCGAAGGGGAAGAAGGAGAATAAGACGTTCTTCTGCACATCGGCGAGATATTCTCCCGACTCTGACTGCGCGAAAATTCGCTGTGACGAGGAGAAAATGAAAAACATCGTCCTCCGCGCGATAAAGCAGCAGTGCATGATGATGGAATCGGATATAAGGCTGATCCGCGGTGCGGCGAAAAAACGGCGTAGCGAAGCCGATACGCTGAAAGCCGAGCTGAGATCGACCGAGCGGCTTCTTGAGAGCGTACGGGACGAGAAAATGAAGCTCTACGAGGATTTCGCGAGCGGCAGGCTCACGAAGGAAGAATATCTTACAAAAAAAGATAGCCAAAAAGAAAAAGAGCGATCGACGGCAGTTAAGATCACTTTGATCGAAGAAAAGCTCAGAGCGGCATTGTCCGGACAGGTTCAGGAGCGGAACATAAGCGAGGCTTGCGGAATGGTCGATATGTTGAGCGGCGTCACTGAGCTTGACGACGAGCTGATGGAGAAGCTCATAAAAAGGATCATCGTTTTCGGAGACGATTCGATAAGTATAGTCTGGAATTTCAGAAACTCGCTTGAGGAGAAGCCCTGCACGATAGTAGGAAAATTCTGAAAAACGCCGATTTTTGATTGCTTTTTGCATAAAAATGCAGACTCGTCTGAGCTGCTTTCAGGCATTCAAACAGTATTGTCCCAATAATTCCTCACCCATGAGCGGCAGCCCGATAGTACAGAACGGCAAGATAGTCGGCGCGGTTACGCACGTGATGATCGGCGATCCGAG
>CAKSOR010000505.1 GCA_934477985.1 uncultured Eubacteriales bacterium | reverse complement strand
CTTGTAGGTTGAGATATCCGTCGCGTACTCGAAGTGCGTTATGTTCTCCTGGTCATTCGCCGAGAGCATGTAGGCGAAGCGGTCCGAGTCCTCGTCAGCCTTGCCGTCACCGTTCAGATCGGAATAAATCCCCTTGCAGTAGCCGTTGAACTTGTCGAGCGTCCACTTGCCGTCGAGCACCAGCTGATAGAGCTCGTCCGGGTCGCCCCAGAAGTCGGTGAACATATTCTTGTTGAAGTACATAAGTCCGGTCTGGCGGAGTCCTATCAGCATCAGGTTGCCGTAGAGGAAGCTGATCGTCTTACCGTCGAGCGACATCTCCTTCATTGCCGGATAGTTCCACCAGGGCTTTTCGAAGTTCAGGTACTCGGAATCGTTCAGGTCGCGGAAGCTTGCGTTGTGTCCGTTCGCGACAAGCGTGTTGCCCGACGTCCAGATGAGGTCGACACCCTCCGCGCCAGACATCAGCGTCGTCGTGAAGAATTTGTTGGCATCAGACCAACCCTCTGGTCCGGCGGTGTATTCGAATTTGACGTCGAGCCGCTCCTCGACCCTCTTGTTGCGTTCATATACCGCGTCGAAGACTATGTCTCCGCTGTTCTCCTGCCCAAGGAGGTCGTAGTTCGCGACGTCCTCGCGTCCGCGGTAGAGGATGTTTATCGTCTCGCCGCCGAATTTCAGGTCGGACGGAAGATCGTCGCTCTCGTAGCCGTCATCAGCGGCTGTTGTCGTCTCTCCGGACGTTGTGACCTGGTCGGTAGTCTGAGTCTCGTCAGCTCCGCTTCCGCACGCGGCGAGCGAGGTCAGCATGGCTGTCAGCAAAAGTATTGAGGTAAAACGTTTCATCACTTATTTTTCTCCCTTCAGTCCCTATGTAAAATTTTCTGACTGCTATTGTATTATAGCATTTTTTGTGGTATAATACTTTACGGATATTAAGAAAAAGCAATGAAATATTGGCATCCGAAGGGAGAGGTTCAAATGGCGTTTTATGAAAACAGGTTCGATCTCAGCGCGAGCCGGGTTGAAATATCCAAAAATCGCGGCTTCGGCAACTTTCCGGAGCATCTGCACAGGCAGATCGAGCTGCAATATTTCTTCTCGGACAAGGTCGATTTCAGGGTCGACGGAAGCGATGTCGAGTGCCGGAACGGGCTTCTGTTCATCTTCCCGTTTCAGGTGCACTCGAACCGCCAGCTGAAAAAATGCCGTCACTTCTCGGCGATAATCACACCCGATCTCTTTTCGCCCTACGCCGACATACTCTTAAACGAGCGCCCGCTCGACCCTTTCATCCCCAAGGAAGAGCTGCCGCCGTTCGTCGAGGCGCTGTTCGACCGCGCGTGTTCGCTCGACCACGATGGAACTGATCCGCGCTGCGGGCAGATAATAAACGACATATTCTCGCTGATCGTCGGCGAGGCGCTGAAGGTGCTCAGAACCTCAAAGCGCGCCGCGCTGTCCGCGAACGGCTCGATACCGACGCTGACAAGGGTCATAGACTACTGCGTGACGCATCTTTCTGAGGAGCTGTCGCTCGACTCGGTCGCGGGCGCGCTCTTCCTCGATAAATTCTACATTTCGAAGCTCTTCGCCACGAAAGCGCAGATGAGCTTTGTCGACTTCATAAACAGTCAGCGAGTCTTCAACGCCTGTCAAGCGCTGACCGGAAGCCTTAAGTCGATCACCGAGATAGCCTATGAATGCGGGTTCAGGAATCAATCGACCTTCAACCGTGTATTCCGCGAGCAGACCGGGGTCACGCCGAGAGAGTTCAGGAAAAACAGACGATTTTTGTAAATTGAAAAATCCGCCCCGTATGAGGCGGAATTTTTTTATTTTATCCTTATCATCTCAAATATCTTCTCGCTGACCGGGCGTCTGTAGTCATCGTCGACCAGGCTGAAGCGGTTGCCGTCATAGGGCGTCGAGAGATAGTTCCAGATCGTGAACGGAATGCCGTTTTCGTCGCAGAAGTCAATGACGTCGCGGCACCAGTTCTCGCGCCACTCGACCGGGCAGGAGCGGATCGTTCCGAACTCGCCGAGCGTCAGAATCGCGTCGGGATGCGCCTTCATGAAGTCGAGCGCCGGGCTGAGCCGATGCCAGAGGAACGCCCTGCCCATCTCCTTGTCGCCGGCGTAGGCGTTGTTATTGCCGTTTACAGTGCGCTGGAAGTCGCGGTAGTACTCGATGTCGCCAGGATACGGCATGTCGCGGTTGTAGTAGTGGTTCATCGGCTGCAAGACGCCGCGCTGATGCGTGAACTCGAACGGGTCGTAGAAGTGGAAGGTATAGACGACGTTCGGATCGTCGAGCACATCGAGATCCTTAAGCATGCCGACGTTGTTCCAGCAGGCGCTGCCGATCATTATCAGCCGATCGGGATTCAGCTTTCTGATCTCCGCGACCGTGCGCTTGTAGAGTGCGTTCCATTTTTCCGACTCGCCCGACGTTATCTCGTTCATCAGCTCGAAGACTATCTCGCGACCCTTGTC
>CAKSOR010000504.1 GCA_934477985.1 uncultured Eubacteriales bacterium | reverse complement strand
GAACCGCGTCTGGTGCAGCGGCGACGACCGTCACATGCTGATCTTCGACATAATCGCGGACGGCAGGGTCATAGCGTCGAGCGGCGAGAGCGTTAAATGCGCCTTTCACACCGGATACAAGGCGGTCGGAAAGTTCGGCTATGACACGCAGTTCGCCGAGTGTGTCGACTGCACAGTGCCTGAGATCGGCTTCGAGAGACCTGATTTCGACGATCTCGGCTGGTGCGACGCCGCGCCGGGCAAATCTGGCTATACGTTCGTAAAGCAGCCGACCGAGCAGCTTGTCTTCGAGGACATCGAGCCGGTCGGGACCAGACGCACGGCTGACGGACTTTTCGTCGACTTCGGGCGGCAGTATGTCGGCTATCCGTCCTTCTTCGCGACCGGAAAGCCGGGAGATGAGATAAGCATCTTCTGCGGTCAGGAGCTGAACGACGACGGCAGTGTGCGCTACAAGCTCCGCGCGAACTGCGTCTATGAGGAGAAGATGATCCTCTCGGGCGCGCGCGACGAGTTCAGACAGTACGACTACATGTCCTTCCGCTATATGTTCCTGAAGCTGCCCGAGAACGCAGCGATTGACAACGTGAAGTTCATCGCGCGGCACTATCCGATGAACGTTGTTAAGGAGTGCAGGTACACCGACCCCGAGCTTGTGAAGATCTGGGACTTCTGCGTGAACTCGCTTAAATACGGCGTCCAGGAGGTCATCCAGGACTGCATGGAGCGCGAGAAGGGACAGTATCTCGGCGACGGCTCATACACGAGCACGGCGCACGCGATTCTCACCGGAAAGACCGACATGATGGAGAAGATGATCACAAACGCGCTTGACACGGCTTTCATCACACCGACTCTGATGACCTGCTCGCCCTGCGCCTTCATGCAGGAGATCGCCGAGTATGTGCTTATGCTCCCGGCGCTTATGCTGTCGCAGATAAAGCTGTCGGGAAGCACCGACTTCGCGCGCGAGAATTTTTCGAAGCTCGCCGCGGTGCTCGACGCATATAAGGCAGAGTATGAGCGCGATTGTCTGCTCTATGACCTCGACAAATGGTGCGTAGTCGACTGGCCCAAGGAGGCGCGGGACGGATACGATTTCGACCTCACCGAGGGGCGCGTCGCGGTCGGCACGCACAGCGTAATAAACGCCTACTATATCTGCGCGGTGAAGGCGCTCAACAAGATCGCGAAAAAGCTCGGACTCCCGGCTTACCGCGACGAAAAGCCGCTTGTCGACAAGTATCTCTCGACCTTCTTCGATTCGGACGCGCATCTCTTCCGCGACGCTCCGGAGAGTTCGCATCACGCGCTCCCTTCAAACGCGATGGCGCTCGCGGTCGGACTCTGCCCGGACGACGAGACCAAGGAAAACATCGTCGCGATGATAGGCTCGAAACCGGCTGAGTGCTCGGCGTTCTTCATGACCTTCGCGTCGCTGGTCGGTCTGAGGCGCGAGGGACGCGAGGAGGAGATTGTGAAGCTTCTTAAGGACGACGGAAGGTGGCTGAACATGCTCAGAGAGGGCGCGACCGCGACATTTGAGGCGTGGGGCAAAGACAAGAAGTGGAACACCTCGCTCTTCCATCTCTGCTACGCCTTCGCGGTGATATTCATGTGCGATTGGGGAATTGAGGAGCTGTTCGCATGAGAATAATCGGGAAAATACGCGAAAAGCAGGAGAATATCGGCGGCACGAGACAGCCTTGCATAGCCTTCCTCGGCGACAGCGTGACTCAGGGCTGCTTTGAAATCTACAACGACAAGGGAAGCGTGAAGACGACCTTCTATCCGACCGAAGCCTACGCGGAGAAGGTGAAGGCGATATTCGCGGAACTCTATCCGTCGGTTCCGCTGAACGTGATAAATGCCGGAATAAGCGGTGACACATCGTGGGGCGGACTCGCAAGACTCGAGCGGGACGTTCTGAGCTACAATCCTGACCTTGTGGTCGTCTGCTACGGGCTGAACGACGCCGGGCGCGGCGAAAGCGGCATTGAGAAATACGACGAGTCTCTGCGTGAAATTTTCGCGAAGGTAAAGGATTCAGGCGCGGAGGTGATATTCCTGACGCCGAATCTGCGGATAAACGATCCGGATTACAGGTGCGACGACAAACTGCTCGAGAGCTGCCGCCGCAAAATCAGCGAAAACGAGCGCGCCGGATGGCTTGACAGTTACCTCGACCGCGCTAGAAAAGCGGCGGTTGACTGCGGCGTCCCGGTCTGCGACTGCAACGCGCTGTGGAAGGCGATGGCCGAAAACGGAGTCGACACCAACCGGCTTCTGTCAAACGAGGCGAATCACCCGACGCGGGATATGAACTGGATGTTCGCGTATGAACTCGTGAAGACGATGTTCAGTTGACCCGGTTCTCGTTACGGGGACAAACGTATGATGCCGATCGCGTGGATGGTATCTTTGCCGTATGTCTCTTGTCGTAACCCCTGTCGGATACCTGAGCGTACAGTTCACACGGCAGATCATCCGCGTCATTGTGA
>CAKSOR010000503.1 GCA_934477985.1 uncultured Eubacteriales bacterium | reverse complement strand
TCACATAGCCGTTCGCCGTACACATCGGCGGCGGCTTCTTTCAGTCTGTGCGCCTCGTCGATGATCACGTATTCGCTCGGTTTAAGTAAATAAGTCTGATCCTTCACGCCAAGCTTCTCGGACATGAGATACTGATTGTGGTTCGTGACCTGAAAGTCTATGTCGGAACGGCGCGCGTCATTATTTGAGTAACTGTAGTAACGGCAATCGTCGCGGAGCTTGCACTTTCCACATCCGCTACTTACACAGATTTTCTTTTTAACTGAGCCGGGCAGTCTTAGCTTGTCGAGGTCGAACGCGCTGTTTTCAAGGTCTGTTTCATTAAAAAGAGCGAGGATTTTCTCGTGTTTTTCCTGATTCCGGTTCAGCTTCTCAATGAAATCCTCATACCTGAACCGGCAGAAAAAATGGTCTTTGCCTTTCCGGATGATGGCTTTAAGGGGATGGTCTATAAATCCGGAGTCCATAAGTATTTCCGAAATCCTCGGAATCTCTTTCTCGACCAGCGCGTTCTGAAGTTCTATCGTCGCGGTGGAGATTGTTATTGGTGTTGACAGACCGAAGTGTTTTCTCGCCACAACTCCAGCGACAAGATACGCGAGAGATTTTCCGGTGCCGACCTCAGCTTCGCAGAGTGACACGTCGAATGACGTGAATCCGCGGAAAATCCGCTTGCTGAGTTCTATCTGTTCCTCTCGGACATTGAATCTGTATTTCGGTAGAATGTCACGGAAGATTGAGTCGATGACCATAACAGGATCAACTTCAAATACACTGCCGTATCTCCGGTCTCCGGTATATTTGATGGCGTTGCAGATATACGGAATGATCGTGTGCTTGTCCGTTATCTTGAGCGGCTTTTTACCACGATGCATGACCGAGCCGACTCCGGTCGTCATGTCGAGCGCGATGTAATGCCATTCGCCCATCACGCGCGCGTGGTAGATGAGGTATCTGCCCTCGAATGTAAAGTCATAAACACCGCCGTCATAAGCCATGCGCTTTCCGATGTAGCGGGCAAGCTTTTCTTTGTCGTCGTAAGTAATTTCGTACATTTTCGTCTCCTTTTCGTTTAGCGACAGAATGGTATGCGGAAGAAAGAGGATTAACTATTTCTTCCGCACAGTAGTTCCATCGCCAAATCTGTTTTGGTTATGGATTCACCGTATTTATCTCAGCTCCCGGTGACGGATGATGTTTTCCCTTGAGAGAACATCATCCGGGGAGACGCCGGGTACCTCGCAGTACGTTGTCCCGCGACTTATTTCGCGGGACCGAGGATCATATATGGCGTCGCGGGCATACATTTCAGCCCGGACCTCCATATTCCGCACAATCGGCGGACCGCTTTCGCGGAAGTCTCATTATTCTCCGTCCGAAGTCATTGCCCGCGAAGTTTTGCTGAAAAAACTTCGTCCGTGGTCAGCTTTATCGCTCGTCCGCAATTTTTGCGGAGTCTTGGCGCGCTGATCCGGCGGCTCGTTCGGACGGGATCTTCCCCGGCGTCCCGATATTCAGTTGTCAACTGAGGGAATTTATTGTCCCTTCACCTATATAGTTTTTCGGGGCGTTCTGGAGCATATTTTTACGCCTTCTCGGAAAAATTTCTCAGATATTTTTTTATTTTCTTCCCGATCACCGCCATTCCGCGCGAGACAGTGGTATGGGCTGCCCCCTCACGGCGTGCGATCTCGCGGTCCGACAGACCCTCACGGTGCGCCATGAGAAACCACCGCTTCTGCTTTTCGTTCAGAGCGGCGTCGAGTACGGACATGGCGTTTTCGAGCGTCCGGTAATCCTCGACAGCGGTATCCTGACGCTCTATGTAGTCGTCCTCGACCGACTGAACGCTGAGAAGGTCGGTGTTTTCGAGCTTGTCTATGTCTACGTTCAGCTTCGTGGCACTCCAGTCAGCGTTGAACTCCTGCCGCGTTTCCTCGGTGAGAAATTCCTTCATCGTGTCGAAGTCGGAGAGCTTCATTTCAGAGTCGGAGATTATTCGCTCTGAAACCTTGCTACCTGTTTCGGGATTGAGTGTGACTTCAAGAAGTCTCGTTCCATCGTCGTTAACGACACGTTTAATGAGTACAATCTCCTCATTGTGCGCGTAAGCGATCGTGTCGTGGTCCTTCTGTAATTTCTTCATGAGTGCGAGTTGGTTGTCCATTTTCGTGATCTCCTTAGATTTTTTCTTGGTTTTGAATCCTGAAAAAATCCGGAGATCACGGATATTTAGCCTTATAGCACTCCCAATTGCGCATAAAAAAACCTTTCCGCCGGGAGGCAGAAAGGTTTTGAGAAGAAAAAAGAGCCGCGTGGGTAAAGTCGATGCCATACCGCTAAAACAGGGATATTTTAGAAAAATATCTCTGTCTCACGCGGCATCAGGATGACTTCACCTTACGGCGGCTCCACAGCTCTGCTATGAGTATTGAATTGTTTCATATAAACCGCTCACAAATTAATAACAGCGATTTACGTCCCAGTGACCATTTCACTGAGTGATGTCGGTATC
>CAKSOR010000502.1 GCA_934477985.1 uncultured Eubacteriales bacterium | reverse complement strand
GTCGAAGGACATCCGCGTCATCTTCATCAAGCTCTGCGACCGCCTGCACAACATGCGCACCCTCTACGCCAAACCCGAGCCGAAGCGCCGCGTCACCGCGCTCGAGACGATGCACGTCTTCGCGCCGCTCGCCCACCGGCTTGGTATGCAGAGGATCAAGCAGGAGCTCGAGCAGCTGGCGCTCTCGTTCCTCGATCCGATCGGTTTCGAGGAGGTGCAGAAGGACATCGACCGCAAATACGGCATGAACCGCGACTTCATCGGCAAAACCAAGGAAAATGTCGCCGCCAAGCTCTCGGAGTACGGCATCAAGTTCACGCTCGAGGGGCGCGTCAAGTCGGTCTACTCGATCTACAAAAAGATGTACAATCATAACAAATCTTTCGAGGAAATTTACGATTTTTATGCAATCCGCATAATTGTCGACACCGAACTCGAGTGTTACACCGTCCTCGGAATCATTCATGAGATGTACAAATCAATGCCCGGGCGCTTCAAGGACTACATTTCGACGCCGAAACCGAACATGTACCGCTCGCTGCACACGACGGTCATCGGTCGCGACGGCATCCCGTTCGAGGTGCAGATCCGCACCTGGGAGATGCACCACATCGCCGAATACGGAATCTGCGCGCACTGGAAGTACAAATCCGGCACGACCAGCCAGGCGGAAATCGACCAGAAGCTCCAGTGGGTTGCGAAACTGCTCGACTCCGACAAGGACACGCGCGACCCCGACGAGTTCATGCGGACGCTTAAAATCGACCTCTACCAGGACGAAACGTTCGTTTACACACCTAAAGGCGACGTCATCGCGCTGCCGCAGGGCGCGACGCTGATCGACTTCGCCTACGCGATTCACTCGGAGGTCGGCAACAAGATGGTCGGCGCGAAGATCAACGGCGCGATCGCCCCGATCGACACCGTGCCCGAAAACGGCATGATCGTCGAAATCATCACGTCGAACGCCTCGAAGGGTCCGTCGCGCGACTGGCTGAAGATCGTCAAGACCGGCGAGGCGCGCAGCAAGATCCGCCAGTGGTTCAAAAAGGAGCAGAGAAGCGAAAATATCGTCGTCGGACGCGACGAAATGGGCAAGGAGCTCAAAAAATACAACCGCCCGTTCACCGAGTCGCAGCTTGACACGGTCGCCGGGAACGTCGCCGCGCGGATCGGCATCAAATCCGCCGAGGATTTGTACAACACGATCGGCTACGGCGGACTTTCGGTCACGAAAATCGCCGGCAAGCTCCGCGACGAGTTTGACCGCGTCGTCGCGCCCGAGGAGGAAGCCGCGCCGATCACCGACATTTCGCAGATCAAACTCGCCGAGCACAAGCACCACCACGGCAACGGAATCGTCATCGACGGCGCGGCTGGCTGCCAGGTCAAGTTCGCGAAGTGCTGCAACCCGCTGCCGGGCGACAACGTTGTCGGCTTCATCACGAAGGGCTTCGGCGTGTCGATCCACAAAGCCGACTGCCCGAACGTCCTCGCGGGCATGAAAAAACCGGAGGACAAGGACAGATGGGTGTCCGCGTACTGGGAAACCGCGTCGCCGTTCGAGCGCGCGGCGACCTACGAGGCGAACTTGCAGATCTACGCGAACGACGAAATCGGTCTGCTGGCGCACATCACAACGGCGCTCGCCGACATGCGCGTGTCAATATTGAACATAAATTCGCAGAAATGCTCGGACGGTTCAATGATTCTGAACTTAACGGTAGGCTGTAAAAACACCGACCACGTGGTCTCGATAGTTTCGAGACTGAAGCAAATAAGCGGAGTAGTCGACGTAAAACGAGGCTTTTCGGCAAAAAGATAACAAAATAAATACAGAATATTCTCAAAATGTTTGCAATCAAACTGTAGTAAACAAACATTTTGTGCAGAATGCCAGTCGAAAGTAAACATTCTAACCGAAACAATTTCCGCAAGCAAGCTGTCCGGCATGCCTGCCGGCGGGGCGTAGCCAAAGAAAGCAAGCCCATCGTCGGTGAGCCACCTGCGGCGACTCCAACCAGCCAAAAGGCGTCCGGAGCCGCACGGTAGAGCAAACGAGCGTCTTTTGCAGTGAGGGAGAGTCCAGAGGGGGAGAGTCCTACTTTTGACGCCCGAGTTGGCGCTTGCGCCAACTCGTAAAAAGACGGACTCTCCCCCTCGAAAGCAGTCGGTTCACTACAGTGAATGCCCGAGCCGGGGTGGGTACGCCCCGAACAAAAAGGCAAGCAGTTTCAGCGGAACATACAACAGAGCAAAAGTTTGCAAGCGCAAACAAAAAGCGTTAAATTCTTTACAAGCAAAGGAAGACTAACCATGAAAGCAATACTCCAGCGCTGCCAGAGCGCGACCGTGTCGGTCGAAAACAAGCCGGTCGGCGAGTGCCAGAAGGGTCTGATGATCCTCCTCGGCGTCGCGAAGGGCGACACAACGACCGACGCCGAGCTCCTGGCGAACAAAATAGCCAAACTCCGGATTTTCGACGACCCCGACGGAAAGCTCAACCTCTCGGTCAAGGA
>CAKSOR010000501.1 GCA_934477985.1 uncultured Eubacteriales bacterium | reverse complement strand
GGCGGGTATCTCTATATGAAGCGAAACGGCGCTACGACGATCTGGGAGAACTGGAAGTACGGTTCGCACTGCCACCCGATGTTCGGCGCTCCGGTAAGACAGCTGTTCGAGGGAATACTCGGAATAAGGCAGGCAAAGGCTTCGAGCGGATGGGAGAGACTGGATTTTTCGCCATATCTGCCCGAGAGGATGAACTTCGCCAAAGGAAGCATAACGACTTCGCGCGGTGAGATAAAGGTAAGCCTTGAAAGGCGCGGCGGGAAAGTTCTCGCCCAGGTTGAACTTCCGGAATACATAACGGCGGAGTTCCGCGGAAAGCCGTTAAGCCCCGGTGAAAACAGCTTCGAATTATAAAAGGGAAAGCGTTCGGACGAAAGTCCGGGCGCTTTTTATCTTTTTCTCCACTCGGACGGCGAGAGTCCGGTCGCGCGCCGGAAAGAATGGCTGAACGAGTAGATATCGGAGAAGCCGCAGAGCGCGGCAATCCTGCCAATCGTGTTGGTTGAGTTCATCAGAAGAGATTTCGCCTCGTCCATGCGTTTTTCGGTGATATAGGCGTTCACGGTCACGCCGAAGAAATCCTTGAACAGCCGGTTCAGGTTGACCTCGCTCATGCCCGCGAGCGAGAGCATTCTGCCGCGGTCAAATCCGGGTTCAAGACAGTGAGTGTTTATGTATTCCACGACAGCGGCAATTTTCTGATACCGGTAGCTGTCGCGGCTTTTCTCGAATATCTCGTCGGACAGCAGCGAGAGGATTGAATAGAGCTTGACAAGGCATTTTGTCTTTCGGCTGATGAGTCCGGAGCGCCAGATCTTCAGCATTTCCGCGTAGAGCGACTCAATCTGTGCTCCGACCGGCGGCGACACCGTTATGCGCGTTGGAAAGCTGAAATCATTGTCGAAGATCATGAAGTCAGAAAAAATATATGAGACCGACCTGCACTCAAACGACTCGGTGACGTCGATGTCTCCGCCACGGATGAACAGAAGCTCGCCCTTGCGCACGATATGCGAGGCATTCCGGCAGGTATATCTGAACTGCCCGTCAGTCACATAGGCAAGCGAGCTGAAATATCTCGGTATCGCCGGAATGTATGGCTCGCCGAATATGAGCGTGTCGCGCCGCACGTCGCGGATATTCCGTACGATTATGTTGTTTTCCACCATAATATCGCCTCCACTGATATATTACCACATCCCGCGCGGGATTTCAAGTGCCGCGAGGACATTTTTTGAATAAGTTTGATATTTATTTACAAATCTGATCAGAATTGACAAATAATTGTCGCCGCTGACATTTACAAATCGCATTTTGTGCGATATAATAGTAATATTACGAGAGGAGGTAATCAGATTTGAAGATCAGAGGAAACAAAGCGATTGTGACCGGCGGAAGCCGCGGAATCGGTCTTGAGATCGCAAGGGAGCTTGTAAAAGCCGGAGTCAGCGTCGTTATAACCGGGCGGAATTCCGAATCCCTCGGAAAGGCGGCGGCTGAGTGCGGCGCGATTCCGGTTGTCTGGGACATCTCGGACATCAGCCGGATGAAGGCAAAGTTCGATGAATGCGTCGGGATACTCGGCGGATTCGACATTTTAGTCAACAACGCCGGAGTGTTCGATCCGGTCGGCTGGGGAATGGGAATGCTGAACGTCACCGAGGAGGACTGGGACAGGGTCATGGACATAAACCTCAAGGCGGCGTTCTTCATGATGCAGACGGCGGCGAAGTACATGCTTGAGAACAAGATCCGCGGCAACATCCTGAATATCTCGTCGGTCGCGGCGAACGAGCCGCTTCAGGGACCGTACGGCGCCTCGAAAGCCGGGCTGTTCGGGCTGACGCGCGGCTGGGGAAAGGTCTTAGCGCCGACCGGAATCGTTCTGAACGGAATCGCGCCCGGACCGGTCGCGACCGAGATGAACGGCTGGCATGAGGGCGACCCGCTCGATCACTCGAGAATTCCGACCGGAAGATTCGTTCTCGCCGAGGAGGTCGCGAAGCTCGCGATGTACTTGTTGAGCGAGGACGCTGTGCAGATTATCGGTCACTCAGTCGTCTGCGACGGAGCTTATGACATAAAATAAAGGAGAGGCGAAATGAAAAAGATCACAACTATTCTGCTGCTTCTGGCGCTGACGCTCAGCGCGTTTTCCTGCGGCTCTGAGCCGGGGAAGACCGATGAAACGACCGCGCCGGAGGAGACGACTCAGGGGGAAGAGACGACTCAGGGCTCTGGACTTCCGGAACTGAACTATGGCGGTAAAACTGTAACCATACTTGTCGAGGATTACGGCGGATATGTCGGCGCGGAATTCTATGTTGATGAGACCAATGGCGATATTGTCAATGACGCGATATTCAACCGAAACCGGACGGTAGAGGAACAGCTTAATGTCGAACTTGATTGGGTCTCAATCACTCATACATGGGATACCCGAAGTGAATTTCTGACCAGATTCCGTTCATCGATTCTTGCCGCTGACGGAGCTTATGACATCGCGGCAGGTATCGGCTACTTCAT
>CAKSOR010000500.1 GCA_934477985.1 uncultured Eubacteriales bacterium | reverse complement strand
GGTTGTTTTCACGCGAAAAAGCCCATAAATCCAAGCCTTTTTCGCGTGAAAACTCCAATTATTCAGCTTATCCCTAATTCCGCCGGGCGTCCGCAAGCCGCTTAACGGAACTTGTTCCGAGGAGCTTTAATAAATCTGTTCGATAAGTGCCCGGATCGCGGATGATCTGACAAATAATAATGTTTGAAAAGGTTTATGGTAAGGCGGGGTGGTGTCGGAGGGGCGGGAACACACTTTCCTTAAAAGTGGGTTTCCGCCTTCCGACAAAGAAAGGATTTGAAATGACACACGAAGAGTTGAAAAAATATCTTCCTCACCGCGACGCGATGCTGCTCATAGGCGAAGTCGAGGTTGAGGAGCGCGATGGGGCTAAGGTCGCCGTCGGAAAGACACCGATCAAGGGCGACGAATGGTTCTTGCAGGGGCATTTTCCGGGGCATCCGGTTGTTCCCGGAGTGATCTTGTGCGAGATCATGGCGCAGAGCTGCTGTCTCATCTGCGACACGGCGGGCGGTCTGCCGTTTTTCGCCGGGATAAAGAACGCGAAGTTCCGCAAGCAGGTGCGCCCGGGCGACGTACTCGTCAGCGAGTGCGTGATAACCCGGTCGCTCGGAGGACTCTACATGGCGAAGGGAACAGGTTTTGTCGACGGCGAGGTCGCGGTTGAGGCTGAGTTCTCGTTTGTCTGCAAGACCGACGCTGAGTGAGAATCCGCTTGCGTCCGAACGCTCTAAATAATATAAGGAAAAGAAAATGTTTGAAACACTGAAACAAAAGATATTCGGAATAGTCGCCCCGCCGAAGATGGTGACCTGCCCGTCCTGCAAGAAGGAGGTCTCCGATAAAGATCTTGTGGCGGCACATTACATTTGTCCCGAGTGCGGTAAATATCTGCGGGTCGGCGCGCGCGACCGCATCGAAATGACGGTCGACAAGGGGAGCTTCAAGGAGATGTTCGCCGACCTGAAGAGCCGCGATTTTCTCGGATTCCCGGGATACGCCGACAAGCTTAAATCGGCTGAGGAGAGCCTCGGCGAGAACGAGGCGGTCGTCTGCGGAGTGGCGTCGATCGGCGGTGTGAAGACCGCTATATTTGTGATGGATTCGCGCTTCATCATGGCGAGCATGGGCTCGGTTGTCGGCGAGAAGATCACGCGCACGTTTGAGTACGCGACGAAGAAGAAGCTGCCGGTGGTCGGATTCACGGCTTCGGGCGGCGCGAGAATGCAGGAAGGCATCATCTCGCTGATGCAGATGGCGAAGGTGAGCGGCGCGGTCGGAAAGCATTCAGACGCGGGGCTTCTGTACATCACGGTTCTTACAGATCCGACGACCGGCGGAGTCACGGCAAGTTTCGCGATGCAGGGCGACATACTCATTGCTGAGCCGAACGCGCTCATCGGATTTGCCGGTCGCAGAGTCGTCGAGCAGACGACCGGAACAGCGCTTCCGGACAATTTCCAGAAGGCTGAGTTTTTGCTGAAGCATGGGTTTATCGACAGCATAGTCGGGCGCGGCGAGCTGGTCGGTGTTCTGACGAATTTGCTGCGCTGCCATAAGGAGAGAGCATCATGATGACAGCTGGAGAGAAGCTGCGCGCGGCGAGAATGAATCACCGTCCGGGCGGAGTTGATTATATAAAGAAGATAATTGCCGATCCGATAGACCTTCACGGCGACCGGAGATTCGGCGACGACCCGGCGATAGTCGGTGGAATCGGCATACTTTCGGGGGTGCCGGTGACTTACATCGCGACTGACAAGGGAAGCGACCTGTCGGAGCGTATTGAGAGAAATTTCGGCTGCCCGAAGCCGGAGGGATACCGAAAGGCTCTGCGGCTTATGAAGCAGGCGGAGAAATTCGGTCGTCCGGTGATTTGTTTTGTCGACACGCAGGGCGCGTGGTGCGGAGCTGACGCCGAGGAGCGTGGTCAGGGCGAGGCGATCGCCGAGTGCATTCAGACGATGATGGGTCTGAAAGTTCCGGTGATCTCGGTGCTTACCGGCGAAGGCGGAAGCGGCGGAGCTCTGGCTCTGGCGTCGGCTGACAGGGTTTACATGCTTGAGAACGCGATTTATTCTGTGATCTCGCCGGAGGGCTGCGCGTCGATTCTTTGGAAGGACAGCTCGAAGGTCGCGGACGCGGCTGAGGCGCTGCACATCACGGCGCAGGACATGAAGGAATTCGGAGTCGCTGACGCGGTTATCCACGAGGATTTCGAGCATTTCGACGAGATGTGCAAGGAACTTTCGGACATGATCTCCGCGGATCTTTCGAAGCTCACGAGGATATCGGGCGAGCTGCTCGCTGAAGGGCGGTATGAGAGGTTCCGCAAGTTCGGGATGTTCGGAAAATAATGAATTTTGGCTGTTGCCGGTATGGAACGGTTCAGAATAAAGAGAAAATATTAAATACTACCCTAAAACATGGAAAAGAAAGGAAGTAGAACTATGAGAAAAACATGGAAAAAGTTAGCAGCAATGGCAGTAACCGCATCTATGGTCATTTGTGGCGGAGCAATGGGCGTAAGTGCAGCA
>CAKSOR010000499.1 GCA_934477985.1 uncultured Eubacteriales bacterium | reverse complement strand
GGCTCGATGCCCTCCTGCCGCGACCCGAAACGCAAAGACTTACGAAGGAAGCGTCAGCACCGCTAACGAAAGGACGACTTCATGAAACGATTTTTGCTGATTCCCGCGCTCATCTACCCATATCTCATCGCGCTGTCCGTTCTCGGACTTTACAGCGGACATGTTCCGGGCGACAGCATATTCCTTCTGCTGCTGATACTCGCTGTCCTGTGGCTTGTCGGACTTCCGATGTCGGCGGCTTACAGCCTCATCGGGATAACCATGAAAGCCAACCCAATATCAGACGCGCGCGACGTGATGATCCTTCGCCTCGTTCAGATACCCGCATACCTTTTTATCCTGGTGGTCGGACTGATGAGCATGATCACCATATTCACAGTCGGAATAACCATCGCTCTGATCGCATTCTGCGTGACTTCAAGGATACTTTCGGGCGTCGCGGGCATCTCCGCGGCGGTCGGCGCGGTGAGACGAGTCGACACCCCAATCGCAGTCACCTGCGGTGTACTCGGATTTCTTTGGCTCGCCGATGTTATCTCAGCCGTGATATTGCACACAAAACTGTGCAAAATTCAAGATAGATTGAGCTCGTCCGACAAAATCTGATTTTTTCTCAAAAAACACTTGACAAATCGGAGTTCCGGTGATATAATATAGCAAACCGATGATGAAGGGTAAGTAAAAACGTTCAAAGGCGGCACAGAGAATCGCGGGTGGTGGGATCGCGATGCGTACAAGCGTTTCGAATGGACTTCTGAGGGCGAGCCGAAGGGTTTTACCTGTTACGCGAGCCGGAGCTTCGATCTCTCCGTAAAGAAAGGATCGGCGTATAAAAGTGAACGCAATGGCGCGCTGATGGCTGCCGTCGTTCGTTGAGTATGCAAAGGAGTGGACACGATAAGTGTCAAGCTCGGGTGGCACCGCAGGAATATTTTTCCTGTCCCGGCAGATCATTTTAAATCTGCGGGACAGTTTTTTTGTATCCCGCAGGGAAAGAGGTAATAAAATGGCACACGAAATTCCCTACAGACTTTATCTCTCCGAGGAAGACCTTCCGAAAACTTGGTACAACGTCCGCGCGGACATGAAGAACAAGCCCGCGCCGCTTCTCAACCCCGGCACACGCCAGCCGATGACCGCCGATGAACTCGCGCCGGTCTTCTGCGACGAGCTCGTAAAACAGGAGCTCGACAACGACACGGCGTTCTTCGAAATACCCGACGAGATCCGCGAGTATTACAAGACCTACCGTCCGTCGCCGCTCTGCCGTGCATACAACCTCGAGAAGAAGCTGGGCACTCCGGCAAAGATATACTACAAATTTGAAGGCAACAACACCTCTGGCTCACACAAGCTGAACTCGGCTATCGCGCAGGCTTACTACGCGAAAAAACAGGGGCTCAAGGGAGTCACGACCGAGACCGGAGCTGGTCAGTGGGGTACGGCGCTCTCGATGGCTTGCGCGTATTTCGGGCTCGACTGCAAGGTCTACATGGTCAAGTGCAGCTATGAACAGAAGCCATTCCGCCGCGAGGTGATGCGCACGTACGGCGCCGACGTCACTCCGTCGCCGTCGATGACGACAAATGTCGGAAAGAAAATACTCGCCGAATTTCCCGGAACGACCGGCTCGCTCGGATGCGCGATCTCCGAGGCAGTCGAGGTCGCGACCTCGCACGAGGGCTACAGATACGTGCTCGGAAGCGTTCTGAATCAGGTGCTTCTGCATCAGAGCGTCATCGGACTCGAGGCAAAGACGGCATTTGAGAAGCTGGGTGTAAAGCCGGACATCATAATCGGCTGTGCGGGCGGCGGCTCAAATCTCGGCGGACTTATCTCTCCGTTCATGGGCGAAAAGCTCCGCGGCGAGGCTGATTACAGATTCATCGCGGTCGAACCGGCGTCCTGCCCGAGCTTCACGCGCGGAAAGTTCATCTATGATTTCTGCGACACAGGAATGATCTGCCCGATGGCTAAGATGTACACGCTTGGAAACGGCTTCATTCCGGCGGCAAACCATGCTGGCGGACTCAGATACCACGGCATGAGCAGCATCCTGTCGCAGCTCTATCACGATGGGCTGATGGAAGCGACCTCGGTTAAGCAGACCGATGTGTTCGAGGCAGCGGAGCTCTTCTGCCGGGTTGAGGGAATTCTCCCCGCGCCCGAGTCGAGCCACGCGATCCGCTGCGCGATCGACGAGGCGATCAAGTGCCGCGAGACCGGCGAAGCTAAGACGATTCTCTTCGGACTCACCGGAACGGGCTACTTCGACATGACGGCTTACGAACAGTTCAACGACGGCAAAATGTCGGACTACATCCCGACCGATGAGGATCTTGCAAAGGGATTCTCGACCATACCTCAGTGATGATTCGCGGGGCTGACGTTCCAAGGAAAACGCTGGTTTAAGGTTGTTTTTGCGCTGAAAAGTCCATAAATCCAAGCCTTTTCAGCGCAAAAACTCGATTTATCCAGCTTTTTCCTGACGCCAGCCCCTTCGCTTTCGGGTCGCGTCATGAGGGCATCGAGCCCTCATG
>CAKSOR010000498.1 GCA_934477985.1 uncultured Eubacteriales bacterium | reverse complement strand
GGCTGATACTTATCGTCTATCAGCTGATATTAAAAGTTGCACTTTTCGCACATTTCGCGATAGCGGTGATTGTCATCTGCCTGCCTGTGAAGCCTTTTTGCCAGTCAATAGTATTGTACTTTTCGATCAGTCTCTGCGCCAAGAGCTACTTGCCGGTGTGCGACGCCCCGGTGATCGGGATGACCATTACTTTTCAGGCGCTATCAATCCGAAATCGCCGTCTTTACGTCTGTAGACGACCTCGGTCTCACCGTTTGCCGCGTTCTGAAAGACGAAGAAATCATGCCCGATAAGCTCCATCTGTAGAACCGCTTCCTCAGGCGTCATCGGCTTGAGCGAGAAGGTCTTCGTACGGATGATCCGCTCGTCCTTTTCCTCCGGCTCGGTCTGGATGAGATTGCTGAGAGCGCCGGTGTGAAGCCGCTTTTCGAGCTTTGTCTTGTGCTTTCTGATCTGCCGCTCAATCGAGTCCATCGCGAGGTCAAGGGCGTTGCGGAAGGTGGCATCGGTCTCCTCTCCGCGGAAGATTGTGCCAGCCGACGTGATCGTCAGCTCGACGCGCTCCTTTCCGTGCGGTTTCGAGAGCTTGACCGTCGCAAAGGCGTCGTCGCCGAAGAACTTGTCGTACTTGGCGAGCTTGGTCTCGATCACGGGCTTCAGCTCTTCGGGGATCGCGGTCTGACGGCTGATGATAGTTGTCTTCATAAATTTTACCACCTTTTCCTTGATTTGCTCCGAGGTTCTTCCTCTTTGCATTTATATTATATCACATTGCGCGTGAAAAGTCAATAGCAACGAGTTAAAATTTCACAGATGATATGTGAACTTGCGACAAAATCTATCAAATTATTTGTCTTGCTAAAGTGCGCCGAAAAAAGGTAAAGAAATCATGAATAAATTTGGCGGACTTGCCTATTTACATTTTCCGAAAAAGGTGGTATAATATAAAAAATTTGCGGTTTCGCGGAAAAAGCGAACCAATTGGAGGAATAACAGTGAATTTTCTGTCAAAGCTCAACCTCTTCTTCTTCCCGGGCACGAAGGACTACCCGAAGAACGGCGCTCTCAAAACCTTCACGCTTGGTCTCCAGCACGCATTCGCAATGTCGTGCGCGACCATTCTCGTCCCGCTCCTGACCGGACTTGACGTCGGAGTCGCGCTCTGCATGGCGGGCGTCGGCACGATCATCTTCCACCTCTGCACCGGCGGTAAGATGCCCACCTTCCTCGGAAGCTCGTTCGCGTTTATCGCGGCGCTCCAGGCGGTCATCGGCAACTCCGATTTCGGCGCCACAAAAGACGAGCAGGTCGCCGCGGCTATGGGCGGAATTGTCGTCGCGGGTGCTATCTACGTTGTCCTTGCGCTCTTTATCAAGCTCTTCGGCTCAAAGTTCATTGACAAGCTATTCCCGCCTGTCGTGCGCGGCGTCGGCATCGCGATCATCGGACTCAACCTCGCGTCTGCCGCTATCAACAACATTCAGTCGAACAACGGCTTCGAGATGTTCAGCGCCGGCTACTACTGGAGCTGGGTGCTCGCGGCTATCACGCTTCTCACCGCCATCATCCTTTCGAGCTACGGCAAGGGGATGGTCAAGATGTCGTCGATCGTCATTTCGCTCGGCGTTGGCTACGTTCTCTCGCTGATCCTCACTGTAACCGGCGTGCTTCCTGAGGGCATCATGAACCTCAAGATCGTTGGCGAGCACAGCTGGTTCGAAATCCCCCACTTCGTTTTCCCGCGCTTTGACCTGAGAGCGATCGGCATCATCGCGCCGATCTCGATCGTCACTTGCGTTGAGCATGTCGGCGATGTCTACGCGAACGGCGCTGTCGTCGGCAAGGACTTCACCAAGGATCCCGGACTCCACAGAACCATGCTCGGCGACGGTCTCGCTACCCTCGTCGCAGGCTGCTTCGGCGGACCCGCGAACACCACTTACTCCGAGAACACCGCGGTTCTCGCGGCTACCGGCAACTACAACCCCGTAACCCTCCGCGTCGCGGCTGTCATCGCGATCGTGATCTCCTTCCTCGGCAAGGCTATTGGCGTCGTTGAGACTGTCCCGAACTGCGTGCTCGGCGGCGCGTGCATCGTGCTTTACGGCATGATCTCGTCGGTCGGTCTGAGAACGCTCGTTGAGGAGCACGTCGATTTCACGAAGAACCGCAACCTGAGCATCGCGGCTGTCATGCTCGTCCTCGCGATGGGCGGCGCTGTCATCGGCGGACCGCAGTTCAGCTTCAGCGGAATCGGACTTGGCATCATCGCCGGAATCCTCCTGAACCTCATCCTCCCCGAGTCGCCTTACAAGAAGGGCGGCAACGGACTCGTCGCTCACGTCGTTCCGATCGACGAAGTGATCGAAGAGAAGAAGGACTGAATCGAATAAAAAACTCTGCCTCGCGGATCGTTGTCCGAAGGCAGAGTTTTTTTGCGAAAAGAAATTTTGCGGCTAAAAACCAGAGTAGTAATATTTTCCCCAATAAATATAACCCTCAAGAAATTGTTTAAAGCTTTGAGGTAGAGGGGAGGTGTCGG
>CAKSOR010000497.1 GCA_934477985.1 uncultured Eubacteriales bacterium | reverse complement strand
GCGTCAAGGAGTTCGTTCACGAGAAGGTCAGAGCCGGGATGTTCAACCTCGGCTACCTCCCCGGCAGCGACCGCAAGGTGACGACGATGCACGAGACGACGCTCGCGGCGATCGATTCGGCAATCGAAATAATGGACAAGGACGCGATAATCCTGATCGCGATTTACCCCGGACACGCGGAAGGCGAGCTGGAAGGGCGTCTTGTCGGCGAAAAGCTGTCGAAGCTCGACCGCCACTTCTACACGGTCGCCTGCTTCCGGATGATGAATTCGCCGACCAGCCCGTATTTCTATATTGTAGAGGGTCGCTGATGCAGTCGTTTCTGAACCTGATCGACAAGGCGACCGGTCGGCAGATAAGGCTGGCGGAGCTTGGTTTCAGGGCCGGCTCACCATCCTTTTCTGATGGCGGGATCACATTCACCCGCGACGGCGATATGTACATATTTGATCTCAGCACCGGCATGATCTCCAAGAAGCCGATTTGTACAAAACGCTCGGCACCGGAAAACGCCGGAAAATCAGATGTGAAAATAATTTTCATTTCCGACAAAACCGACGGCATCGGGCAATGCGAGTTAGTTAACGACGGCAGAGTTCTGGCACGCTTCATGGGCAGCTCCGAATCGCTCGGAGAAGTTCCGGAAAGAGACGGCAAAATAGTCTTTTTCGGCTACCCTTCGTCCGACGGAATTAACTGAAATTTTACATTTTCAATAGTCAGACACATAATATAAGTAATTCATCCACGAGGTCACAACATATGGAAAACATTCAGGACATAATCAGCAAAATTCACGCGATAGTTGACTCGCACAAGCTCGCCGATGGGCAGTATTGCCGCTGGCTCTGGCAGGACGCGAAGGACAGCCGTGAGCTCGGAGTCAACCCCTACGGATGCGCGGATGCCGCGAATATCCTCTATTCGATCGGAAAATTCCCGCGCGACCAGCACGAACGCGCCGAATTTGTCAGTACTATGCAGGCGATGCAGGACCCCGAGACCGGGCTTTTTCACGAAAAGACGCACTACCCAATCCACACAACCGCACATTGTTCGGCAGCGCTCGAGCTGTTCGACGCCGCGCCGCTTCACCCGATGAAAGCCCTCGAGCCCTACCTCGAAACTGGTAAATTAGAGGAATTTCTGGAAAATATAGGGTGGTATGACAATCCCTGGACGCAATCCCACAACGGAGCGGGCATTTTCGTCGCGATGAACCTCGCCGGAGAGGCGACTCCCGAGTGGAATCGCCGCTATTTCGACTGGTTCTGGAACGAAGCAGACCCAGAAACCGGGCTTTGGCGTAAGGGCTACACCACAAAACCGGGCACAAAACCGTTATATATGCACATGGCGGGCAGCTTCCACTATCTGTTTAACCACGAGTGGGCGCACATGCCGCTGCGTTATCCCGAGAAGATGATTGATTCCTGCATCAGAATGTACAAAACGCCGAATATGCTCCCATCTTCATTCGGAAAACAGTGCAATTTCATCGAAGTTGACTGGGTATTCTGCCTGACGCGTGCGTCGCGACAAACCCCGCACAGGTTCTATGAAGTGCGCGAGTGCCTGCGCGATTTCGCCGAGAAGTATCTCCAGTACTGGAAGAATATGGATGAATTTACCGATGAGTCGGCTAACGATCTCCACATGCTCTTCGGTGGAGTTTGCGCGCTTGCCGAGTTACAGCAAACCTTGCGCGGTGAACTGATCACTCACTTCCCGCTCAAGCTCGTTCTCGACCGTCGCCCGTTCATATAATGTACACAATGATTGGCCAAATTGCACAAGAATATTTTCTGGTAATTTTTGACAATCGCTGAAAATACGAAAAAATCGCCTGAATTCTTTCGAAAATCGAGAGATTTCAGGCGATTCATTTTTACAGATTTTTACATTTTAGTGCAAATTGTACAGCAATCAGCCTTCGTATTTCTTGGACTGTTCAGCGATCAACGCTTCGTCGCTGAAATAGTTAATTTTCATTGCCGAACGAACTTCGTCGAGAGTCTGAGCCGCGACCTCGCGTGCCTTTGCCGTTCCGGCTCTAAGAATGTCGTACACACCCGCGATGTCCTTCTGGTACTCTGCCCTGCGCGCGCGGATCGGCGCGAGCTCCTCCTCCAAAACGGCAAGCAGGAACTTCTTGACCTTCACGTCGCCGAGCCCGCCGCGGCGATAATGGTCTTTCAACTCATCCAAATTGGCATAATCTGGCAGATATTCCTTAAAATGGTTCTCATTTGAGAACGCGTCGAGGTAGGTGAAGACCGTATTTCCCTCGATTTTGCCCGGATCGCTGATTTTGATGTGGTCTGGATCAGTGAACATGCTCATGACCTTCGTTTTCACGTCGGCGGGCGAGTCGGACAGGTAGATGCAGTTGCCGAGCGACTTCGACATCTTCGCCGAGCCGTCGGTTCCGGGGAGGCGACGCGCCGCCGATTCTGTCGCGAGCTGTGCGTCGGGCTCTACAAGTACATCACAATGATAAGTGTCGTTGAACTTGCGGACGATCTCGCGCGTCTGCTCAATCATCGGG
>CAKSOR010000496.1 GCA_934477985.1 uncultured Eubacteriales bacterium | reverse complement strand
CCGACTTTAGCGTATCAAATTGGCGACGTAAGTCGGCAATTTGATTGACATATCTGGAGGGTTATCGAACAGCTCTATTGTATCGCTCTTCCCGGGTGGCATCGACAAATCGCGGGAATTTTCATAAAATTCACACACGCATGAACGCCCCGATCGCGCGGCTCGTGTCCGCGTCGTACCTGAGCCATCCGTCGGCTACTGCCTGCGCTATCACATACCCGAGCGTGCAGCTGCTGCGGCAGACCTCACGGGTCAGCGCGCCGGTCAGGTGTTTGTCCTGGCGGATGCTCCGCGGCAGATCGCGCCGGAGTATATCGCCGACCGTGTCGTTCATCGCGGAGAGCGACTCAAATATCCCGGGAATGAGCTTACCTCTCGCGTTCGCGTGACCGATGAAGCTTTCGCTGAATTCCTTCTTATCGCAGAAAGCGAGGAATTTCTTTATCTCGCGCTCATCGAAGACCACTATATGCGGGATGTATCTTCCGTCCTGCCTTCGGATATAATCGTATTTTCCGAGCTCTGAGACAATATCGCTCTCACCGACGCTCTCACCGGTCACTATCCGACGGAGAACTCCGGTCGCGGCTTCGGAAAGGTTGTCGGGCGTCCTGCTGTCTATGCCGCCATAGCCGAAACGGTAGTGAACAAAGCCGTTCGTCTGGCTGTGATAACCCACTCCCTCCGGAGCGTCTTCAAACATCTCGAAGGCGACGACGTCCCATATTCCCTGGTTCTTCCGCGCGGTCTGACCGAGCGTTTCCTTCGGGGAATTTCCGCACAGGTCGTAGAATTGCTTATAAAACTCCATCAGAAGCACCCATTTCGCCTCGTCGTATGACACCCAGCCGCCGTAAAAGGATACCCCAGCATCAGCGTACTGCTCCATCAGACGGTCGGTGTTCTCCTCGAGCATCGCCACCATCCTCGGGAGTATACCGGCGTAGAAGCCGTGCAATTTCTCCCGCGCGTCACGGCTGATTATCGGGAAATCCGTCTTGTATTTTCCGCCGTTCTTTGAGAGCAGAGTCTCACGGGTCAGCAGCTCAAGCGTGTCCTCCATGTAGGGCAGCGCGACTCCGAGCTCGATTGATAGCTCACGCGCGGTGCTCGGATTATCGTAGCACGCTAAAAAGATATTCTGGTTCAGCTTTGGCTCCATCAGAGTCCACGGCTGACCCATTTCGCCAGGTCTTTCGCAGATATTTGAATAGATTATCCTCTCTGGATTATAGCTCCGTTTGCCGAATTCTCTTGCCATATTCATTCCCTCCTTCAGAATATTTCTCGCGCGGTGAAGCCGCTCCTTTACCGCTCCATCGGAGAGCGAGAGCGACGCGGCGATCTCGCGCACGCTCTTGTCCCCGATGTAGTACGCTACGACGATATTCCGGTACTCGTCGCATATGAATGCGAGCTCGCGCCGGAGCAGCGAGAGTTCTTCTTCGCGCACCAGTGTGTCGGACACACTCTCGCCGCCGTCCGGAATCTTGTCGGCAGTATCAGCGTCGGCAGCAGCTTCGCGCGCTTTGCGCCGTGCATCTGCCCACCGGGCGTAGCGGTTGCGGGCGATCCGCCAGACCCACGCCTGGAAATTCGCCGGGACATCTCCGCGTGCGAGTCCCGAGAGCACGTTCAGCGCGATGTCCTGCGTCAGCTCCTCAGCCTCGTCAGCGCTTCCGGTCTTCTTTATACAGAAATAGAATAGTTTATCCATATAGTTTTCCGCGAAGTTCCTTGCGAGCTCACTGCTATTTGTGTTAATATCCTCCATGCGACCGACCTCTCTACAGATTCAGAGCGAACCGCTTTTCATGAGCGCGGCTCGTCTTTCATTTATATAGTGTCAGGAGAGTAGATATGGTAACGAAAATTTTTTCACAGGCATGTCCTGTCAGTATCTTTACAACATGGCTCTTGACAAAGCACCGCCTTTTATGCTATAATATAGAAAAATACTGATTTATTTCTCTGCGGACACGCAGATGGATACGCAGATTGAAGAGGTGCAGAGCATGTTTTTAAACCAGACCACAGCAAAGATCTACGACTCGATTTTCTTCTTCGTCGAATACTTCAATCCGGATGAGATCGAAAAGCATTTCACAAACCGCTACGATGACCCGAGCTTCATGATCTCGTGCTATAATCAGGTCAGATCCGGAGTCGGCGTCATCCCCGAATATCTCGCCCCGCTGTTCATTTTCCAGGACAGAATCACGTCTCCCATGTCGGAGTTCTTCTCAGAGCGTTTCGGAAGTTACGACAGCGTCGACAGCTTTATACTGGGGCTGGTCACCGATTCAGACAAACTCAGAGCCAAGGTCTACGAGACCATATTCGGCGCTCCAGAGACCGGCAGCTATACCGACGCGCTCGAGGCTCTCAACGCTCCACTCGGATTCAAGCTGCGCGCGGCGATGCTCTTCGGGGATTTCGACCACGCGATAAAGGTGCTTGTGCCGATATTCAGGCAGGTCTATCTCAGCGTTGAGGAGCTAAACAAAAAATACGAGCGCGAGATCGCGTCCCGCTTCGAGCAGATTCA
>CAKSOR010000495.1 GCA_934477985.1 uncultured Eubacteriales bacterium | reverse complement strand
TCACGGCTTGCGCCTTAAGCACGCATCTGCTTGCGCCTTTTCCGTCATACGTCACAAAAATTCTTGACGTGGGACCTGCCACGCCTGCGAATTTTTGTTTAGTCTGACGAAAAATTCGCTGGCGCATCTGCGCACTTAGAATTATGCGGTATTGCCTTAAACGAGCGCCGCCCGGGGCGGAGCCCGGAATTCGCTTAACCCTTAGCGCTGTTGCCGTTCGTCTTGTCGCTGAAGCCCGAGGACGACTCGGTCGTGGTCGTGGTGGTCGGGACATACTCGTGGAGAGTTACCTTGACGTCGACATACTTGCCCTCGCGGACAACCTTGATGGTCAGGACATCGCCGACCTTGTGTCCCTTGAGAGCCGACTTGATGTCGGTGCTGTAGCTTACCTCGGTCTCGTCGATGGCGACGATGCGGTCGCCGCTTCTGAGGTCGTTTTCCTCATACTCGGACTTGACGACATATACGCCGAGCGAGTTCACGCCGTAGCGCATTGCGTCCCAGCTGCTCGTGATGTCGACGTAGCTGATGCCGAGCATCACCTTGCCGCGGACATAGCCGTAGTTGACAAGCTCAGTCGCGACGTTGATCGCGTTGTCGATCGGGATAGCGAAACCGATACCCTCAACCGAAGTGCCCGAAGAGGTGGTGGAGGACTTAGCGTTGACGATGCCGACGAGCTCACCGTAGAGGTTGAAGAGTCCGCCGCCCGAGTTGCCGGGGTTGACAGCCGCGTTGGTCTGGATGAGGTTCATCTCAGTGCCGTCGATCGTGACGTCGCGCGAGAGTCCGCTGACGATGCCGTTGGTCACTGAGCCGCCGAACTCACCGAGCGGGTTACCGACCGCGACGACTTCCTGACCGACATTGAGCGTATCGCTGTCGCCGATGAGGGCGCAGGGAAGACCGGTTGCCTCGACCTTGATGACCGCGATGTCGTTGTCGGAATCTGTTCCGATGAGCTTTGCGTCATACTCGGTGCCGTCGGTGGTCTTTACCTTGATGGTGTTAGCGCCGCTGACAACGTGGTTATTGGTGATTATGAGCCCGTCCTCGCTGATTATGACTCCCGAACCAGCGCCGGATACGACGTAGCTGCCGCCCCAGAAGGAGTTATCGGTAGCCGCCGACTCGGTCGTGATCTCGACGACGGTCGGAGTGACCGCCTCGGCGACCTGCTCGTAAGTACCGGCGGTCTTGTTGCCGTTCGCGAAGGACTGGAAGATTACCGACGGGCTGCCAGAGCTCGATGTGGTCGAACCGCCGCTTGAGGAGACGACCTTGTTGCCGTTCATCTTGTTTGCGGCGTAGGTTCCGGCGAAAGCCGCTCCGCCCGAGAAGACCATGCAGACCGCGACGATCGCCGCGACCGCTCCGGCGCCCATGCGGGCCTTGGGAGTTTTTGCCTTCTTCTTCGAGGGATTGTTGTTGATGTAAACGGTCTGGCGCGGAACGTGAACGTAGTTCGAAGCCGTGTCGCGGTACTTCGAGAAGTCGGGAGCGCCGTTGTTCGAAGCGTTTGCGTTCGACGAAGCGTTGTTCGGAGCGCCGGTGTCCGAAGCGTCAGAAGCGGTGCTCTCGGCGGATGCCGCGGGAGCGACCGGAGTCTCAGCCGGAGCTTCGTTTACCGGCTCGGTGGCTGAATTGTTTGCAGCCGCCGGAGTCTCGACCGCTTTCACTTCTTCCGAAGTGCTGACGTTTTCATTTTCGTTGTTGTTGAGGATGTTGTTGTCCATGATATATGACCTCCGTTTGATTTTTTATTTTGAACTTTCTTTTCTTTCCGATCTCTTTCTTGATCGTGATTATATTATAAATCCTGAATGTGACGGCTGTATGACGGCGGGTTAAAAGTTCGCTGAAATCATATTTTTTTTGCGTGAAGTCTGGTTTGCGGGGTTTTCACATGGGTCAGGAAAAGGCGAAGCCGCAGACTCCGCCTTTACTTATATGGATAATTCCGGGCTTTTCGCGTGCGGCGCGATTACTTCCACTTCTCCATTACTTCCTTTATCTGCGTCTCCACCTTCGACTTTTCGGAAGCCACCGTAGCGGCGGTGGAGTTTTCGCCGAGCCAGACGTCTCTTCCCGCCTGGGTGAATATCTCTTCGCTGATTCCGAAGAGCGAGGAGTAGACCGGGACGATATTATCGGTGATGAGACCCAGCATCTCTATCGAGTCGTCGTTGCGGAGTCCCTTCTGCTCGACCGAGAACTTGCGGAACGCCGGGATAACGGATTTTTCGCCCTCGTATGCCAACGCGTCGAGGATCAGACCGACCTTCTCGGGGTCTTTTGAGGTCGTCGGAATGAACGCCGCCGGAGCGCCGTGCCAGGTGTTGCAGTAATAGCTCTCCTGGTTCTCGTCGTATTTAGGGTACGGGAGTATGCCGTACTCGAAATTCAGCGTGCGGAAGCCCTGGAACTTATTGACCTCGGCATCCGAGAAGAGCGCGCGCTGACTTGTGAACACATAAAGATATCCGGGATTTCCGTCGTCAGAGACGCTGTCGTCGCCGTTCGGCGCGTTGATTCCCTTGGCGTCCGAGACGGTCAGCACCTTCGCGA
>CAKSOR010000494.1 GCA_934477985.1 uncultured Eubacteriales bacterium | reverse complement strand
TGTTAATTGTCTACGAATGTATGATTTGAACATTTCCCTGACGAACGGAAATCCGTTCCGTATGTCTGAGGCCGTGACGATGAACGTCTATCAGACTGCGTTCTCTTCCAATCAACTGGGTTATGGTTCTGCGAAAGCCTTGATTTTGGTTATGATTATTGCATTTATCAGTATCATTCAAGTATCCATCACATCCAGAAGGGAAGTGACACAGTAATGGAAGCCGTAAACAATGTTGCTGCGAAAAAAACTCGATTGAGGTTAGGCACTCGTAGGCGCCTGAACACGGCTGTGCGTACTATTATCCTATTATTCTGTTTAATTGCTGTACTGATTCCGTTTTACATTATTGTAATTAATTCCTTTAAGCCGTACAGTGAGATTGCGCGAGATCTGTTTGCCCTGCCAGGCAAAAATTTCACCATTTCCAATTACACTACAGCATGGAGACGCCTTAAATTTGGTACGGCGTTGCGCAATACAGCCATTATCACGGTGCTTTCCAATTTCGGTGGTGTATTCTTTTGCAGCATGACGGGTTACTGGATTACTCGTCATCCCAATAGATTTACGAAAACATGCTTTTTTATCATCATCGCTTTCATGTCTATTCCGTTTCAAGCGCTGATGATCCCATTTGCTAGGCTAACGACGAATCTCCATTTGAGCAACAGCCTGATTGGCATGAGTATCTGCTTTTGGGCGATGACGGTTTCCTTATCTACATTCATCATTTCTGGTGCTGTAAAGGCAGTGCCAGTCGAAGTTGAAAACGCCGCTCTAATTGACGGCTGCGGCAGCATCCGGACATTTTGGATTATTGTTTTTCCACAAATTAAAGGATCTGTATTCACAGTGGCTACAATCAATTCCCTATGGTTCTGGAACGATTATCTAATGACGCAGCTGGTGCTTTCAAAACAATCTCTGCGAACGATTCAGATTTCTATGCAGTCTCTATTTAACGAAGCCTTTTTTGCATGGGATACCGCCCTTGCAGCACTCACGTTATCTATTTTGCCATTGTTCATCTTCTTTGTTATTGCGCAAAAACAGGTTTTGGCCGGTGTTTCTGCCGGAGCTGTGAAGGGTTAAGTTTATTTTGCTACTCGGTGGCTGGAAGCTACTGAAAATAATGTATCTATCAAAAGGAGGAAAAACAGTATGAAAAAATTGCTCGTTCTCGCTCTGACACTTGCTATGGTGCTCACCAGCACCGGCGTCTTTGCCGAGGAAAAGGCACCTGGCTCGGTCGATCTTTCCATTATGTTGGCATTAGGCCAATGGACGGACAACTTTGATGAATTGATTGAAGCGTATAAGGCCGAAAACCCGCAAATTGGTACAATTGAATATGAATTTCCTTCTTCCTCCACATATTGGGATCTGCTGAAGTCTAAATTGGCTTCTGGCGAAATGCCCGATATCTTTGGCTGCAATTACGGTGAGCAGATTGCCATGTGGGCTGATTATATGACTACGTTGGATGATCTGCCTATGGCGGCGGATCTCTCTGATGCTCAACGTGAAGCCTGCTCTGTTGATGGCGGCAAGACCATTCAGACCATGCCGATTTATGTGGAAGGCTGGGGCATCATTTATAATATGCGTTTGCTGAAAGAAGCAGGCTGGGAAAAGACGCCGGAAACTCGTGATGAACTTGCCCAACTTCTGGCGGATCTGAAGGCTGCTGGTATTAAGCCGTTCATGGCTCATTACGCTGAGACCAGTCTTGCCCTGACCAATCATATCGGCTCCGTATGGGTTACTAACAAGGAAAATCCGCTGGAGTTCTTCAATGAGCTCAAGAGCGGCAAGGATATGGATTTGGCTAATGACCCGGATTTGAATGATCTGCTTGATTACTATGATCTGATCCTTGAATACTGCAACGAGGATTATCTTTCCACCGATAAATGGACTGGCCGTAACGCGTTCTACCTCGAAGAGTATGCGATGGAAGATGACGAAGGTTCTTGGGAAATTCCGAATATCCTGAACGTCAATCCGGCGCTGGCTGATTATGTAGTGCAGGGACTGCAGCCGATCTCCAACGATGCTGCGAAGAATAAACTTCAGATTGCAACGATTAATGCCGGCGTCTATAAGGACAGCAAAAACGTTGATGAAGCGAAAAAATTCCTGAACTGGCTGATTGAAAGCGATATTGCGCAAAAATGGCATCAGGAAAAGATGGGCAACATTCCGGCACACACCAGCACCGAAGTGCTTCCTGATCTGTCTACCTTGGGCAAGGATGTATTCAATTACATTTCTTCCGGCAAGACGCACGAAGTCATGTCTCCGTGGACGCCGGACAGCGTGAAGGATAGCATCGGCGAAGTTTGGAGCTTGTATGTGGGCAAACAGATCGACCGTGCTACTTTCTTTGAAATGTATACGCAGATTTGGAAGGATTATGCTATGTCTCTTTAATTGAACTTCTGTTGAACGAGCCGCCTGCTTCTTCGTGAAGTGGGGCGGCCTTCCTTTCGAAAAAGAGGTGAAAAGAATGGTTATTGCGGCAACGGCAACACTTTCGACAGCTAAAAACAATTCAATCCTCTATAATGGCC
>CAKSOR010000493.1 GCA_934477985.1 uncultured Eubacteriales bacterium | reverse complement strand
CCCCGGAAATATTCTGAATATTGCCTCGAACGCGGCTTGTATGGGCGTTGTCGGTTCCTACGGCGCGGCAAAGACTGCCGTTATCCGCTGGACACGCTCACTTGGCAACCGCTATGGAAAGAATGGCATCGTGATAAACGGCATCGCGCCCGGAGCGACACTCACCGACATGATCTCAGGCTACGCTAGGTCAGCCGATCAGCCCTATCCACGCCACGCGCTCGGCCGATTCATCCTCCCTGAGGAAATCGCTGAACTCGCAGCGTATCTTTTAAGCGAGGCCGGAGAGATAATCTGCGGACATACGGTAGTCGCCGACGCGGGAGACAACTGCTCGGTCTACTGAATCAGAACACAACAGGAGCGGACATATGAAAAAAACAAGCTTCTTCGATCTGGACAATCTCGATTTCAGAGTAAAATCAATAACCTTCCGCACAGCGCGGGTCGGAAGCTACCAAAGCTGGGGAGCGCGCATATTCAACGAACTTGTATACAAGCTGAACGGATCTTCGAGACAGTTATTCCCCGACCGGACACTTGATCTCGTGCCGGACAGTGTGTATTTCATACCCAAAGGATCGAAAAACCGCCAGATCATCACTGAGGCCGGAGAAATCATACACATTGAGTTTATCTCGCTGGCAGACGACGATCTTTCCTCATATCCGCCGGAGATATTGAATTTTCCCGCTGGTAATCAGTATAAAAAACTATTCGTCAGTGCCGAGGAGATCTGGAACAGAAAAAACACCGGATATTATCTCAGATCACACGCGCTGATCTCGGAAATACTCGCCGGGATTGCCGCCGAACGTGACAGGCAGTATATACAAAGTGGAAAATACGCGATTATCGCGCCCGCGCTTGATCACATCCGTGATAACTTCAGAAGCGGGATAAGCATCGCCGGACTCGCAAAGCTCTGCGGAATTTCGGATGAATATCTTCGCTTTCTCTTCAAGAGTCTTACCGGGCAGACCCCGCTTTCATACATAAACAATCTCCGCCTTGAAAGCGCGCGAGAGATGCTGCGGAGTGAATTTGTCACTGTCGCAGAGGCCGCCGAGGCGAACGGTTTTGAAAATTCCGGCTATTTCTCACGGCTTTTCAAAAAGCACTATAATATTCCGCCAAGCAAGGCACGCTTTGCCGAGGCCTTCCTGCCATCATTATTCAAGGAGGATCAAAATGACTGACAGAATCAGAAAACTCACCGAAAAAACCCTTGCCGGGGAGATGTACACAAAGCAGATACCCGTCAATTTCGACCGCGAGGATCTTTTCCTTTCCGAGTCTGAGCGCGACGTGAAGCGGCTCTGTGAATACATACTCGCACAGGAGCCAACGATAACCGAATTCTCGGCTCTCACGGGCTTCTTCAATTTTGACAATTCGGTCGTCGGCGACGCCTTCCACCGCGGCGGACACAGGAATACCGGAATTCTCATGGGATCGTTCTACCTGAAGCCGGTTGACAATCTCTCGACAAACGAATGGCAGCACGCTACCGCCGATTACCGCAAGGTGCTTAAAAAAGGAATAAACGGGATCCGAGCCGAAATCGCCGAATCAATGAGGAACCATTCCGAGCCGAATGAGCTTGAATTTCTGCGCGGACTCGACAAGGTCGCGCTGGCTATGATCGCTTGGGCCGAAAAATGCGCGAAGAGAGTGGAAGAATACGCGGAAGCGTGCAAAGATCCGGACGGGAAAAAACGTTTCATGAGGCTTTCAGACGCTTTACGTAGAGTCCCCGCGAACGCGCCGGAGAGCTTCTATGAAGCGGTTCTATGTGTCTATGTCTGTTTTTCGGCCGATCCGGACAGCTTCGGAACGCTCGACCGCTATCTGACCGATTTCTACCGCCGGGATATCGCCGAGGGCAGACTCACACGCTTGGAAGCCGCGGAATATCTTCAGGAACTCTTCCTCATGGTTCAGGCGGCAACGCCAAAAACCGCGGCGATGTTCACACGCGGCGGTGAATCCCATTTCTGCGTCGGAGGATATCTTCCCGACGGCAGCGACGGATTCAACGAGGTATCCCGGCTGATCGCCGAAAGTCTGGTCGAACTCCCGACTTACATTCCGCAGATCACGCTTCGTTGGACAAAAAAGCTATCACACGAGGATTTTTACTTCATGATGGATCTCGAACGCCGTGACCCGCACAAGCGGATCGCCTTCACGAATGACGATAAACGACTCGAATGCTATGTCGGATTCTGTCATTTTCCGTACGAGCGCGCGGTGAACTACACGATGGTCGGCTGCAACGAACCGGCGTTTCTTGGCGCGATCACCGGAAGCAACAGCAAAGGAAACATTCTTCGCTGTGTCGAACGTCTATTCCACGAGTATCCCGAGCGGATAGAGAACGTCAGTGACTTTGACAGATTCTACGATGAGTTTGAAAAGCTGCTATTTGAGGATCTTACGACGATCTACTCGTATGACGATAAATACAACTCAGTCCGCGCGCGCGACACAAACTATATTTCGAGTCTCTTCTTCAACGACTGCATTGAAAACGCGAAGAGTCTGACAAAGGGCGGCGGAGATGTTGTCATAGC
>CAKSOR010000492.1 GCA_934477985.1 uncultured Eubacteriales bacterium | reverse complement strand
GACGGTCGTGTTCCGCGACACCGACCTCTGCGGGATGACCGAGAGCGGAAATTATCTGCCGCTGACGCTCGAGGACGCGGTCAGACGCTCCGAGGCGGCTCTGAATGTGTTCATCGAGCACCATATCCCGGTCATACGTCTCGGACTCTGCGCGGCGGACAACCTTTTTGAGCCGGGGGCGATCGCGGGCGGCGCGTACCACAGCGCGGTCGGGGAGATGGTCTACGCGGAGCATTATTACAGGGTCATGCGGGACTATATCGAGAAAAATCATCTGAAAGACGAAATCTCAGGGAAAAACATCGTGATCGAGGTCCCGAAAGGCGAGGTTTCGAAGGTATCCGGACAGAAGCGTGCGAACAAGCTCCGACTTCAAAATGAATATAATGTAAAAAATGTCAGGATCATTGAAAACCCGGAACTTTTTTGGTATAATATAAGGATGAGGGCAGATTGGCGCGTCGACGCGTCGGTCTGACAAAATGTAAAGGGAACGGAGGAAAAGCCCATGTATCTTAAATCTCTTGAATTATTCGGCTTCAAGTCGTTCCCTGACCGGACGGTTCTGAACTTCGCGGGCGGAGCCGATTCGGTCGTCGGCGCGACGGTCGTCGTCGGACCAAACGGAAGCGGAAAGTCGAACATATCCGACGCGATGCGGTGGGTACTCGGCGAGATCTCCTCGAAGAACATCCGCGGAACGAAGATGGAGGACGTCATTTTCGGCGGCACGGACGACCGGAAGCAGATGAACTTTGCCGAGGTTTCGGTTACGTTTGAGAATCTCGACCGGCAGATAGACATCGCTTTCGACGAGGTGACGGTCACCAGGCGCTACTACCGCAAGGGTGAGAGCGAGTACTTCATCAACCGCAAGCCGGTCAGACTCCGCGACATACACGAGCTATTCATGAACACCGGAGTCGGTCGCGACGGCTACTCGATAATCGGTCAGGGACGAATCGCCGAGATCATCTCCCAGAAGAGCGAGGAGCGCCGCACTATCTTCGAGGAAGCCGCCGGTATCGCGAAATACCGCTACAAAAAGGAAGAAGCCGAGGGCAAATTGGAGTCGGTCGACGAGAATCTCACCCGTCTTGAGGACATAATGTCCGAGCTTGAAGGGCGGGTCGCTCCGCTTGAACGCGAGGCTGAACGCGCCAGACGCTATCTTGAGTACTACGAGGTCAAAAAGCGCGACGACGTCTCGCTCTGGCTCTACGACATGGACAGGATAACCGCCGATCTCAAGGAGGCGGACGACGACCTGACTCTCGCGAAGAACGAATTCGACATTGTCTCCGAGGCGCTTTCAACCCTCGAGAACCAGAACGAGCGGGTCTTCGAGGCTTCACAGGAGTCGAAGTTCAGGTATGAGCAGATTCAGCATAAGCTCGACGACTCCAACAAGTCCATCCACGAGCTCGACAACAAAATCACCCTCACTGAAAACAATATCTCGCACCGTAAGGAGCAGATTTCGCAGAGACTCGACCAACGCGAGAAGTTCGCCGCGAAAGCTGATGAACTCGCTGAAAAGCTGTCCGACGCTGAGAAGACTCTCGCGGATTTCAAATCCCGCGCCGCGGAGCTCGCCGATAAGCTGACTGACATCGAGTCTGAGCTCTCAGTCACACGCGAAAAGCGCTCGGCTTTAGCGAAGCGTATGGACGATGAGCTCGCCGAACAAAAGCGCGGCGAGGAAAAATTAGTCGACCTTAAGATACGCCTGTCAGTTCTCGACACCACCGAGAAGAGCGACAGCGAAAAGACTGAGTCTATCGAAGCCGGGATCAAGCGCTACACCGAGAGCTCGAAGCTGCTGTCCGACCGCGCCGAAAAGGCTGAGAAGGCAATCGCCGGATATGAGACCCGCGCGGCTGAGCTCAAGGAGAAGTCGTCGGCGCTCTCGTCCGAGGTCGAGACGATCAAGAAGCAGAAGCAGGAGCTGATCGACGCCGCGAACACCGCTTATCTCGACTACACCGCGAAAAAGCACCGCATCGACGCTATCCGGCGCATGGAGGAATTATTCGAGGGCTATTCGCAGAGCGTCAGGTTCGTCATGAGCGAGTATGAGGCCGGGCACATCGAGGGCACTCGCCCGGTCTCGTCTGAGGAAAACGGCGGCAGGATCTGGGGTCCGGTTTCAAGACTGATTGACGTCGGCGCGCGGTATGTGCTGGCGGTCGAGACGGCGCTCGGAGCGAATATCCAGAACATCATCGTCGACGACGAGTTCACCGCCAAGGCGGCTATCGCTCATCTCAAAAAGAAGAACGCCGGACGCGCAACTTTCTATCCGATAACCTCGATGAAGCCGCGCTACAGTCCGATCCCCGATCAGGAGTGCCGCAAGTACGCCGGCTACCTCGGTACAGCCGACTCGACAATCAGGTACGATGAGCGGTTCTCAGGCATCATACGCAATCTGCTCGCGTCAACGCTTATATTCGACAACATCGACAACGCCTCGGTCATGGCGAAAGCCACAGGCTACCGCACGAGAATTGTCACGCTCGACGGTCAGGTCATCAACGCCGGAGGTTCGTTCACAGGCGGTTCGGCTAAGCGCGACTCGGG
>CAKSOR010000491.1 GCA_934477985.1 uncultured Eubacteriales bacterium | reverse complement strand
ATCCAGTAGTGCGCGAAGGGCTTGCCGGTGCAGCACTCGGACTGCGCGATCTCGTTCTCGTGGTGCGGGAAGGTGAGATCCTGACCGCCGCAGTGGATGTCTATCGTCTCGCCGAGGTAGCGGAGAACCATCGCGGAGCACTCGATGTGCCAGCCGGGACGTCCCTTGCCCCACGGGCTCTCCCAGTAGGGCTCGCCGGGCTTCGCGGCTTTCCAGAGGGCAAAGTCAAGCGCGTCCTCCTTGTGCTCGGAGACGTCGATTCGCGCGCCCTTCTCGAGCTCGTCGATCGGCATGTGCGAGAGCTTGCCGTACTCCTTGAAGGAGAGAGTGCGGAAGTAGACATCGGAGTTTCCGTCGCCCATATCGACCGGGTAAGCGTGACCTTTCTCTATGAGGGTTGAGATTATCGTTATCATCTCGTCGATGTTCTCGGTCGCTCTGGGGTGGACGGTCGCGGGGCGGATGCCGAGTCCCTTCGCGTCGGTGAAATACTCACCTATATAGCGCTCGGCGATGTCCTTCTGTGTGACTCCCTCGGCGTTCGCGCGCTTGATTATCTTGTCGTCGACGTCGGTGAAGTTCTGGACAAACTTTACTTCGTAGCCGCGGTACTCGAGGTAGCGGCGGAGCATGTCGAACGAGATGAAGCAGCGTGCGTTTCCGATATGGAAGAAATCGTATACGGTCGGTCCGCAGGCGTACATTTTTACCTTGCCGGGTTCTATCGGTATGAATTCGTCTTTGCGCTTGGTGAGGGTATTGTAGAATCTCATTATTTGTTTTCTCCTTTTTTGAGTTCGCTTAATTCATTTTCGAGGGCGGTGAGCCTTATGTTCAGCTTGCAGAATTCCTGCGCGACCGGGTCGGCGATGTGTATCTGATCGAGGTCGCATTCGAGACGTTTGTTGTCCTTCCTGACGACTCGCGCGGGGATGCCGACGGCGGTGCAGTTATCGGGAATTTCGTTGAGGACGACGGCGTTCGCGGCGATTTTGGTGTTGTCGCCGATCCTGAACGGACCGAGGACTTTAGCGCCAGAGCCGACCATGACGTTGTTGCCGAGGGTTGGGTGGCGCTTTCCGACGTGTTTTCCGGTTCCGCCTAAGGTGACGCCCTGGTAGAGTGTACAGTTGTCGCCGATTTCGGTGGTCTCGCCGATGACGACTCCGCTTCCGTGGTCGATGAAGAGTCCGCGTCCGATCTTCGCGCCGGGGTGGATCTCTATGCCGGTAAGGAAGCGCGCGCCCTGGCTGACAAGGCGGGCGGCGAAGAATTTCTTGTTCTCATAGAGCTTATGCGAGACGCGGTAAAGGAGCACGGCATGGAATCCGGAGTAGAGCAGCGCGACTTCGAGGTCGCTGGTGGCGGCGGGGTCGCGGTCGCGGATTACGCGGATGTCGGTGGTTATCTCGTCCTTTGCCCTGAGGACGTTGTCTTTTATTTTTCTGAGGTCGATGTTGATGTCGATTGTTTTGAGTTTCATATATTCCTCCTGCAAACAAAAACAGCCTTTACTCTCGTATGAGAATAAAGGCGTATATACGCGGTTCCACTTTAATTTATCGCTCTGTGACAGCAGCTTTCGCGACTGTCCGCTCTGATAACGGGGAGCTCCCGTGCCGGGCTAATTATTTTATTCACCCGACAGGCTCACGGACGCACCAGCACCGCACGCTCCGGCACGCGCTCACAGCACCTTGAAGACAAGGGCGCGTTTCTCTGAACCGGCTCGCGTGGCATCCTTCCGCTCACAGCCTTTTTCAAACTATGTATCTGCTAATATTATATTACACCGGCGCGGTTTTGTAAAGCGATTATCCGAGATTTTACAAAAAATTCATAAAACCCCTTGCAATTTCGTGTCGGATATAGTATAATAAAAGAAAAAACCGAAAGGAAACTGTTTTATGAGAACTTACAACGTCAAGATGCTTGCGACTCCCGACATTGACTGGGAGTCGATTCCGACCGCGCCGATCGACACCTATCTCTGGGGGAGCGATTACATGCCGGAGGCGGGCGCGCAGGTGGTCTATGTCAAGTCGGGCGACGAGCGGGAGGGCATCTATTCGCACCTCTGGTGCAGGGAGTCGAATCCGCGCGCGATTTATCACAAGCACAACGATCCGGTCTTCAAGGACAGCTGTCTTGAGTTCTTCTTCACGATGAACGCGGCGGGTGCTGAGAAGAACGGGTATATCAACATCGAGTCGAACTCGGATCCGACGACGCTCATCGGCTACGGGCACGACCGGTATGACCGCGTGTCGATCGTCGACATGGGGATCGAGCCGTTCAATGTGACGGGGACGAAGACCGAGACGCGATGGGACATCTATGAGTTCGTACCGCTTGAGGTTCTGAAGAAGGTATTCCACGTTGAGTCGGTCGATGATACGACTGAGTTCGCCGGGAACTTTTACAAGTGCGGCGGGGATCACGATCCGCTGCCCTATGGGATGTGGTCGAAGGTGGACACGATCACGCCGGATTTCCATCGTCCGTCCTGCTTCGGGAAGTTTGTTCTGGAAAGGTGAGCCGTCGGCTTGCGGTCGACTGTGGTTGGATGAAGGGGCGGCAGCCGCTTGCGGCAGCCG
>CAKSOR010000490.1 GCA_934477985.1 uncultured Eubacteriales bacterium | reverse complement strand
GCGTTACACGAAGCTCGGCGGAATCGGGCGGCACAGCGGCACGGTCTGGGGATTCATCCAGGGCTTCTGGGGACTTGCGCTCGACAAATACAAAAAGTGTGCCGCGTTCGACGAGAATCTGATGCTGATGGCGAAAAAAGCCTGCCGCGACGGGCAGTTCTACGAGATCTGGCACGGTGAGACCGGCGAGGTTTACGGCGGATTGCAGGAGGACGCGCCGGACGGCAGGATACGCGAATGGAAGTCGTGCAGAAGGCAGTCCTGGACGGCGTCGGCGTTTCTCGCGCTTATAGTCTACGGTCTGTTCGGCTGTCGCTGGGAGGGCGGAGCGCTTTCCTACTCGCCAAGACTTCCCGCAGGAGTCGGCAGAATGCGGCTTGAGGGTCTTGAGGATATAAACGGTCAGGTTAATATTTCGATATAAGAATAGACATGTTCGATAACCCGACTTTAGCGTATCAAATTGGCGACGAAAGTCGGCAATTTGATTGACATGTCAGGAGGGTTATCGAACATGTCTAATAAAAACCCGGTGCGGTCGTCCGTACCGGGTGCTTTTCAGTTTTCGAGAGAGGAGAGCGTGTCGACCAGCTTGTCAAGGCTTGCCTGCCAGACATTAACGTTCGACGCGTAATATGACGCGAAGTCGGTCATCTGCTGATTTGTGAGAACATTTATCATGTTCTGGAGATTGTTCATGCTCGACGCGTAGACCATTTCAAAGCTGAAGGTGACGCTGTCGCGTATAATGTCCATCATCTCGGCGGATTCCTCGTCGCGGGCGAACTTGCTCTGAAGCGCGACCTCGTAGAACGCCGGTTTTACCGAATAGTAGCCCTCCTCGGCGAGCGCCTCCATTGTCGCGCAGGTTGCTTCGAAATGCTCGTTCGTCACCGGGACGCAGAAAAGCGAGATTCCGTCGTGCGTCGTCGTCTTATAATCCTGATTTTCGTCCCACTTGAACTCAGGCACAACGCCGAAATCGTCGTTCATTCCGCGCAGGTAAATGATCCGCGCAAGGTGGCTTGAGTAGAAGAGCGAGCGACCGTTCTCGAAGATTCCGAGAGAGATGGTGTGTGATTTAGAGACGGTGTTGAGCGGCGCCGCGCCCTCGTTTTCGTAGAAGAATTTGTTAAGCCAGACGAGCGCGTCGGAGATCTTCTCGGTGTCGAAATCGAGCTTCGGCGAGCCGTTTTTGTTCGATGTCAGCCTCAGATTGAAGGTCGCGTTGTATTCAGCCGCCTGATTCGCGACAAAGCCGAAGCGGTCGTTGTCGAAGTCCATCTGTCCATCTCCGTTCAGGTCGGACGCCGCGAGCTTCACATATTCGGACGCTTTGTCCTTCGTCCACTTTCCGTCGCGAACGGTTTGATAGAGGTCGTCTATCTTCAGCTCGGATGCGATTCGCTTGTTGTAGTAGATTGTGAAGGCGGAGCTCAGGCAGGAAAGCCCGATATCTCCGGTGACGAAGTAACTTCTGCCCCTGACGTTCGCGTTCGCGAGAATATCGTGATTCCACCACGGGCGGTCGTAGTCGATATACGGCGCTCCGGCAAGATCGCGCAGGATACCCTCCGCGGCGATAGGCGAGATGTAAGCCGCGTAGCCGACGACGATATCGTACTCATTGTCGCCTGACGCGACGCTGTTTCTGACTTTGCCGAGAAACTCCTCCCGGTTGCTCCAGTAGCCGTTCATGTTTATCGGCTCGATTATGACGCCGATCCGCTCCTCGACCGTCCGGTTGCGCTGCCAGATGGCGTCGTTTATGACATCGCCGTCAGCGTCCGCGCCGATCTCGTTGATGTACGAGGAATTCGACTCGTTCTCGCGGCAGAGGATTGTGATCTTCTGTCCCTCGAAGTCGAGCTTGTCCGGAAGAGCGGTCGGGCGTGTGGTCTCGGACTGACTTGCGTTTTCAGTCGTGCCCTGAGGCGTTGTCATGCCGCCGTTTTCGTCTCCACATGAGATCAGCGGGCAGGCGACAGCGAGTGCCAGGGTAAATGCGATGATCTGTTTCATGGTATAGAACTCCTTTCAAATATGAATTTATTATAACATGTTTTTGAAAGAAAGTCAATTCAGTTTTCAGCGCAAAAACTCCACTTTTCAGCTGTTGTCACAATGTTAGTTAAGTCGACTCAGATAATCCGTTTTTTCCGTTATCACGATTCCTGCTTCGCGAAATACCTCTCAAGCGCCTCTCCCACCCATTCATTGAATCTCTCCGCCGCGTTCCTGCTCACTTCGAGCGAGGGCTTCAGCACATCGAACGCATGGAATAGCCCCGGGTAGATGTCGATCTCCGCCGGGACTCCGGCTTTTCGCAGATTTTCCACAAACGCGACCGTCTCTGAATAGAACGGCTCGTTTGTCGACACAAATGTGTAGGCGGGCGGGAGATCCGAATAGTCCTTCCGCCTCGCCGCCGCGGCGTAGCATGGAACTTCGCCGTGCAGCCCATGAAGGTAGACCTTCCAGCCGAAATGATTCCACCTTGTGTTCCAGACCGGCGCGTGGTTGTCGCGCGACGACTCGGTCTCCTCATTGTCGAGCATCGGATAGAGCGGCAGCTGGAAGGCGACTTTCACTCCGCCGGTATCCTTTTCGTA
>CAKSOR010000489.1 GCA_934477985.1 uncultured Eubacteriales bacterium | reverse complement strand
GTACTCGGGCTGGTCGCGGTGTTCGGTAACTACTACAAATGTGTCATAGACTCTGACCGAGCAGCTGAAGTCGGCGCTCGAGTGGGCGATTTTCTTCGCGCCGCCGTTTTTGCTCGAGAAAATTTTGCCCGGCTCGTTCTCCTCTTTGAAGAATATCGTGTCGCCGAGGACGCCCGAGACGATGACGTCCTCGTTGCTGATCAACGTGGAATCAGTTTTGGAATCAGTTTTGAACGGACGGTATTTGAAGCTGCCGTTTTTGTACTGGAAATAGACGCCGTTTTCAGACGGATAGCAGCACGAGATGTCCGACGCGAGCTTTTCGGGCGCGCCTTTCGCGCTGACGCGGTAGAGGTCCTCACGGTCGTTTGCCTTCACGCTGTAGTAGAACCAGCCGTCAAAATTCTCGGCAAAGAACGACAGCGCGATTCTCTCGGCGAGCGTTTCGACGTCGTAGCCGCCGTCCGACTCGACCAGGCGCACGAGGTCGCAGGTGTCGCCGCGTGAGAGGACGAACAGATTTCCGATGAAGGTCTCGGGCGCGGAACGGTTCAGCCGTTCTCTGTTGTATCCGATCGGGTACAGGCTGTTTGCCGGAACTTTTTCTCGGTCGAGCCGCCGCAGGACGCCGTCTTTCACGAAACAAGTTTCATTCTCGGTGCTGAAGAGCAGCTCGGTCTCGGCGGCGTTTTTGTAAATGCTGTTGATGAAGCCGCCACTTACGATGTCGAGCTCGGTTGTCTCGCCGGTCTTCAGGTCGAGGCGGCTGAGCATTCTGTCGCGGTCGATGAGAAGCGCGTACTTGCCGTCGTCCGGCATCGCGGCGACTGAGCCGTCGAAGTCGAGCGTGACGAAGGGTTTGAGGTCGTTTGTGTGCGCTATGTAAAGCTTTTGTGAACTTTCCGGCACGTTTGTCCAGGTGATCAGGTCTCCGCCCGGAGACAGGCTGATGTTTTCAATGCCGTCGATCTCGGTTGAAACGCCGTTTGTGACTAAATTGTAAACGTCGTGGTGGTCGATCAGCGTCTCGCCGTCGCGCGGCTCGTTTGACCTCGTGTACTGGATGAAACTTTTTCCATCATCTGAGCAGCCCTCGAGCCAGCCTTCGTAGGTCTGCGCCCCCTTCTTATCGCAGACCGTGAATTTGTCGCGGTAGACGACGAAAATCCGCTCGCCGTTTGGCGACTCGACAAACGGCTCGTCTTTCAGGCGGGACGAGGTGTATTTCAGCCAATCGCTCTCCTCCTGTTCGAGCCGGTAATCGAGCACCTTGCCGTCGTAGACGACCACGTATTCGTCCCCGGCGTCGAGCAGCGCCCAATCATGCGTGGAACTTTTTTCGCCGCACGCCGTCAGAAGCGCCGCGGCTGCGAGAATTAACGCGAATTTTTCTGTTTTTTTCATGTAGAATTCCTCCGTTCGAATTGCTGCTACTAATATTGTAGCATATTTGAGCGCGTTTGTCAATAGATTCCGCGAAAGAATTCGTGAAATTAATGGCTGAAAAGCTCCGCCGCGCCTGGATTTTGTGAATTTTTCCGGCGGCGAGTTTCAAATTTACAGTTGACAAATTGCCGAATCTGTAGTATAATATAATGTGGAAGGAAGTGATTATACGGATTCTCCCGAAAACACGCTCACTCCCCCGCTTGTCGCCGCTGTCATCGGTCCGACCGCGTCGGGCAAGACTTCACTCTCGATTGAGCTCGCCAAAAAGCTCGGCGGCGAGGTGATCTCCTGCGACTCGATGCAGATTTACCGCGGAATGGACATCGGCACGGCCAAACCGACAAAAACAGAAATGGACGGCGTTCCCCACCACATGATCGACGTCTGCGATCCGTCGGATGATTTTTCAGCGGCGGACTACGCGGCTCAGGCCAAAATCGCGCTCGATGATGTCATCGCGCGCGGAAAATTCCCGGTTTTCTGCGGCGGAACCGGACTTTATCTCGACGCCGTTCTGACCGGGAATCAGTACTCCGACGCGCCCGCCGACCCTGATCTGCGCGCCTCCCTGCTCTCCGACGCCGGACGATACGGCGCGGACGACCTCTGGCGTCGGCTCTACGCGGTCGACCCCGACGAGGCGGCGAAGGTTCACCCGAACAATGTAAAACGCGTCGCGCGCGCTCTCGAGATCTTCCTCTCGACCGGCAAAAAAAAGTCGGTCTGGGACGCTGAGTCGCGGCTCGGCACGCCTGAATATTCGGTCGTGAAGCTCGGGCTTGAACGTCCGCGCGAGGAGCTTTACAGACGCATTGACCTTCGCGTCGATCTCATGATGCGCGACGGACTTTTACAGGAAGTGGACGATCTGGTAAAATCAGGAAAACTCCCGCGCGATTCGACCGCCGCACAGGCGATCGGGTACAAGGAGATCATCGACTTTCTCGACGGTAAATGTTCACTTTCGGATTCTGTAGAGCTCATTAAACTGTCGTCAAGGCGCTATTCGAAGCGTCAGATGACCTGGTTCCGGCGCGATTCGGATGTAAAATGGCTTGATATGACCGAAAATTTTGAAGTTATTGTAAATAATGCGCTCAACCTCTTAACTTGAGCGGATTTTTGTGATATAATTATATATCAACATATTCATACCCAGAAAAGG
>CAKSOR010000488.1 GCA_934477985.1 uncultured Eubacteriales bacterium | reverse complement strand
GGACGGTCTTCTTGTAATTAGCATCGTCGGCTGTTACGCGGTCGAATGTTACAAATACCATCGGATAGGTCTTGTTATCGGTCATGACGGATATCATGTGCCTTGTGACCTCTTCAACGGTGACCGCATCGTATGCCTTTGTCATATCGCCAGCAAGGTAGGAGTATTTGTAGGTATTCCCGTCAACCTTATAGCTGCGTCCGATCACGGTCGACTGATTCATCGACTTGGACTTTTTTGCAGCGTCAAGTGTGTAGCTGCAGATATATCTCGACAGGTCAAACACGACAGACTGACCGCCGGAATACGGGTGCGTGGTTCTTGAAAGCGCCTTCACCTTGTCGGAGTTGAAGATAAGCAGCGAGTTGCTGGATATCGTCTGAACAGTGTAGGCATAATGGTGCTTTGTGCCGTAGCCGTCGTATTTTCCGGAATCGGAGGCAAGGATGCCCTTATAGTAGATCTGGAACGAGCCGCACTCCATGTGCGAATGCGAACAGCTGTAGAACTCTGTCATGTTCATATAGACTGCCGCCGCGTTCGGATCCGTCCACGAGGAGCGCGCAAACACAGCGCTGCCGGGGAAGTTGAGCATATTGACAAGCTTTCTTCCCTGCCACCAGTCGGTGCTCTTAAGCTCGGTGTCGTTGATGATCAGGTATGTGACCGGGGTTACCCATGCAAATCCGTGATTGCCGGGGATGTAATCATTGGTAGAGGAGTTGTACAAAAGCTCCGAGAAGCCCTTGAGCGACTTGTCCTTGAAGTAGTTTCCGGCAAAGAATTCAAGCAGATAATAGTCGCTGAGGTAGCTGTTGCACTGATCTCCGATTTCGAAAGCAGGATGTCCCTCAAGTTTTCCGGGATAAAGGAAATCGAGCATTGAATTGCAGACCCTGTACAGGTCGTCCTTGCTGAACAGCTGGGTCTTGCCGTTAGTCATAGCAGACATCAGCATCTGTCCCCACATGAGGTAATATGTCCTTGCGGGGCCATAGCCGGAGCCTTCCCAGTGCTTTCCGGACTGAAGCATGAAGTTCTGTGCGGGAACAATGTCGTTGTACAGCCTTCCGACAACATAGTTGTATATGAACGGGTATTCGTCGTAGGTTGCAATTGCAAACGACAGGTAGCTGCGGAGAAGCTGACACTCAAGATTGTGGTGAGCGATAGCGCCGTCCTTTGAAGGCGGGCAGCCGATCTCCATTCTTGCGCCGAGCTTGTTGAGAACCCCGGCGGTTATCTGTTCCATGTCGGTCTCTGTAAGGAGATCGTGACACCAGTCATACACGCACGCCGAGATGTACATAAGTATGCCGTAATCCCTGTAAGGGTCGACCATTCCCACGGCATCGATCGTCAGGATCGCGTTTTTCAGCGCATAAATCGCCTGATAACCGTAAACTTTCTCACCGGTGAGGAGATACTTATATGCCTTTGCCTCGATAGCGCAGAGGATCGTGCGGTCGGCATTGGATGTCTCGCTTCCACGGGAGCTGAATGCACCTGTCGTAACCTTTTTCTCGGCAAGATAGGTGAACTGATAGACCACATTTTCGTTTTGAGAGGCGGAAAGTGCCTTTTTAAGCTTAGGCAGTGTCGATTCATTGACCATCACACGCGGGTGCTGACCCTTTGTGGGAACAACCGACGGTGCTTTGAACGGTGAAGTAAATGATTTAAGACCGCCGAAATCGGAAGTCTTGAATCCTTCGGCTTTTTTCTTGTAGTATTTTTCGTCCTCGGTAAGGTCATCATCAGACTGACCGGGTTTTGTTGTTCCCGGTGTTACAGTCGTAGTCTTTGTCGTGTCCTTATCAGTGGTATTGTTATTTTTTGTTGTATTATCGTCTGGCACTGTTGTTCCACCTGATGAATCTTTGCCACCGGACGTTGTTCCCGGCTCGTCTCCGCCCTTGTTGGATGTAGAACCGGACTGATCGTCTTTGCCTGTTCCGGTACCGGAAACGTCGGCTCCCGAGGTGCCGTCAATCGACCCGGACGGGGTTCCGCCTTGCTTGCAGGAGGCAAAACAAAATACAGCCAGAAGCAAGACAAACGTCATTAGCAGTATTTTTTTCATTTCATATTCCTTTGTAACATATTATCGACCTCATTTCAATCACTCCGGAAACAAAAGGAGTGCATAAATGGGACGTCCTTCCTCCTCAAAACAGATTGAGGAGGAAGGAATCAGATATAGTTAATTATCTGTGAGCTTTCTTTCCGATAACAACTGCACCTGCAAGCGAGATAACTGCAACAACAGCTGCTGCATATGCAAAGTCAGATGTCGGAGGATTGGGCTTGTCGCTTCCGCCCTGAGAAGATCTGTCCTTAATGGAATCCTTGTAGGAGATGTTGTCGACCATAACTTCACGTCCAGCAGGGCCGTTCTTCCACTGAAGAACAACACCGGAGCCAAGCTCAACATTTGCGGTATTGACACCCTCACCGACGATCGGCTGAGTGATTACGAGCTTATCGTCGATATAAGCCTTGAGGGTATTACCGTCGAAATCCATTTCGATATCGAGATGGAACCACTGACCGGGTTTGAATGCTTCTGCCTTTGCTGCAGGCTCTGCATTGTTTCCGCCCCAGACAGTACCCTTAC
>CAKSOR010000487.1 GCA_934477985.1 uncultured Eubacteriales bacterium | reverse complement strand
CTCCCTCACTGCAAAAGACGCTTGTTTGCTGTCTCGTGCGGCTCCGGGACGCTGAAAGCTGGTTTAGTCGCCGCAGGTGGCTCACCGACGATGGGCTTGCTTTCTTTGGCTACGCCCCGCCGGCAGGCATGCCGGACCGTTTGCTTTGCGGTCATTGCATCAGAGAATGTTTGTGTTACGCAGTGATTGCACGCGAGAATGCTTGTGCTACTCGGCGCTTGCCGCATTTTATTGTTTTCTTCCGGCGGCTCGCCGGGGAAAGGAGTTTAATTTTGACCTATTCCGACATCTATTCTCAGGCGCTCACATTTACAGGTGAGACCGCCGATTCCACCGCTGTTTCTGACTTCAATTCGCGCGCCGACTATCTCTTGCCCGCTGTCGTCGCGCGTCTCTCAAACGCTTCTTTGGCGCTCGGAACTTCGCCCTCTCTTCCCTCCGGAAAGATCGTCAGGTCCGCGACCTTCCCGCTTGACCCGCGCCTCTCAACCGCCGCCGCCGCTTTACTCGCGTCGCTCTTCGTCGCTTCCGAACAGCCTGAACTCTCTGAACGGCTCGCGGAGTTCGCCGCCGACTCGGTCGCCTGCGCCGCGCCCGCCGATTCAGCTCCGACACGGGAGGTCTACTGATGAAGTCGTTTCATTTCACCGACCTCTCGAAAGCCGACGCCATCGTCAACTTCCGCGTGAATGACGCCGGTTTCCTCGAGAAGCGCACCGGAACGGCTTTAGCGCTCACTCTGCCCGCCCGGATACGCGGCGCTCTGACCGTCCCCACCGCCGACTCCGAGATCATCTATCTCGTCAGCGGCTCTTCGCTTTACCGCGTGACTTTCACCGACGGCACGCCATCGGCTGAGTCGCTCGGAACGCTCACCGGAGCGGTTTTCGCATCGCCAACCGAGCGCGCCGAGCTCTTCATGTTCGCCGGAAAGCTCTGCGTCCTCGCCGGCGGTGAGTATTTCTCCTACTCGTCCGACTCGGGACTCAATAAGGTCGAGGGCTATGTGCCGCTCATTTACCGATCCTGCAATCACTCGGGCGTCGGAACTTCCTTCGAGCGTATCAATCTCCTGACCAACAAGGTCCGCGCGGGCTATATCGCCGACGGAGCTTCACGCGAGTACCAGATAAACGGTCAGGTCGCCTCGGTCAACGCCGTCTATGTCCGCGGCAGACTCCTGACCCGCGACACCGATTACACCGTCACGATTGCCGCGACCTACGCGACCGTCAACACAAAAGCCGTTTACTCCGCGGTATCCAGTGACAACGAGCTGATTGAAATCCACTACACGCTTGTCAAGGCCAACGAGCGCTCCCGCGTGACCTCCTGCACCCGGGCGGTCGCTTACGGCGGCGACACCGACTCCAGAATTTTCCTCTGGGGCGGAAACGAGATCGCGTCGGTCTTCCCGAGCGAACCCTCGGGCGCGAAGGACGGGCAGTCGATTTCGTTCGACTACTTCCCGGTCGGCACGCCGATCACGGTCGGCGACGGAAATCTCCCGGTCTGCGGAGCTTGCCGGCAGTTCGACAGACTGGCGCTCTTCACGTCCGAGAGCGCGTATTACACCTACCCGCACGACGACGGCACGGTCAACACGATAAAGCGCTTCTCGTACCCCGTGATGCCGCTTAACTCGGACATCGGCGCGACAAAGAACGGCGGCGCGGTCTTAGTCGAGAACGAGCCCTACTCGCTCAGCCGCAACAGTCTTTACCGGTTCAAGTCGACGACGATCCGCGACGAGAGACTCGCGATACGTGTCGAGCCGCCCGCGTATATGGGCTTCACAACGGCTCAGACCGAGGCGATGCGGCTCTATGTCAATAAGCTGCGCGGCGAGCTGTGGTGCTACGGCGCGGGCGACGGAATCGCGGTTTACAACGCCCGGCTGGGGTGCTGGTATCGGTTCGAGGGCTTCGAGGCGGACGAGATTTTCACGTACGGCGGCGAGCCCGCGTATTTCAGCGACACAAAGCTATTTTTGTCGAGCGATACGGTGTTTGCCGACAGCGGCGTGAAGTTCACGGCGTACTGCGAGACCGGATGGCTTGACCTTGGCGACGCGTTCGACCTGAAGACCGTGAAGGACTTCGGAATCTCGGTCGGTGGGAGTAAACAGCCGAGAGCGGCGACGGTGACATTGACCGCGGACGGCGGAGTGTACCCGGTCGCGGACAGCGCGTCGGGCGCGCACCCGTTGAGGGTCGTTGTGAACGACTTCAGCGCGCCGCCATCGGATTCGCCGACGGTGTTCAAGGTGCGCGGAAGGCTCGGCAGAGTCTCGCACCTGAAGGTGAAAATCGCCGCTGCGAACGACGGAAAGGCGCTGACGCTGCGCGAGTTCGCGATCACCATTATTTGACACCAGGGTGCGACCCTGCACTCGGACATCGGCAGGGTGCGACCCTGCACTCGGACATCGCGGCGTTTGTTTGCGGTGATTATCAGTATCTGCCCGCGTACTTGCTTTGCGGCAGGAGAAACCCCTCCGGCGCTTCGCGCCACCTCCCCTTTCAGGGGAGGCTCAAACGCGCTCCCAAAGCCTCCCCTGAAAGGGGAGGTGGCACCGTCAGGTGACGGAGGGGTAACGCGCTCCCCAAGCCTCCCCTGAAAGGGGAG
>CAKSOR010000486.1 GCA_934477985.1 uncultured Eubacteriales bacterium | reverse complement strand
AGACCGGCTCAGCTTTTGTCGAGTCGAAATCATACGTGAAGCCAAGCTGCCAAGAGACGCGCCCGACCTGCTCGCCTGAAGTGAGGTTCGGGTCGGCTGCCGAGAGCGTGTCGATTCCCGACGCGCAGACTATCTCGTCGCCGCGCGTGACCTCGAAAATCACGAACGCGGGCTGGTTCCGGTAGGTCGAGAAGTCGCAGCCCGGATGATGCGCGACGAGCCTCAGTTCGTTCAGGTCGCGGTCGGCGAGCGCGGAGATGTCGATCTCGTCGAAGAAATGATAGTCCTCGTAGCCGGGATACTGACCGGTCGCGGCGAACTTACCATTTATGCAGAGCGCGTAGTTGCCGTCGCAGGCGACTTTAATCCTGTCGGCACGGGGAAATTCCGCCCTGAAATCGGCGAAGACATTCAAGCCGGAGACTCCGGAGTTCCAGATTTTTCTGGCTTTCAAAAAACTCATTTTTCTGATTCCTTTCTGTATTCGGACGGCGAAACGCCGTATTTTTTTCTGAAATGGCGGTAGAGATCCGACGGAGAGCTGAATCCCGCGCGCACCGCGGTCTCGGTCACCGAGAGTCCGCCTGACAGAAGCTCGGCGGCGACTTTCGTGCGGAAATCGTTCAGAAATCCGATCGGCGTCATCTTGCAGACGCTCGAAAAGCGCTTGATGAACCAGCTCTTCGAAAAGCCGCACTCCGCCGCGAGCTCATCGACGCTGATGTCCTCGGCAAAGGAGAGGGATATGCGCTGCAAGGCGGGAGCTAAGAGCTCGTCGGCGATATGCTCCGGTTCGGATTCCGGCAGCCTCTTCAGAAAGAGCGAAAACCAGAGTGCCGACTCGGCTGCATCCCGCGCCTCAATCATATTCCGCAGAAATCCCGCGTATTCGCCGCGGAAAACTCCGCCGGAGGGCAGCTTCAGCTTCATATCGACTCCGTTCAGCCGCGTGAAGGTATCGGCGTCGAAATAGACGAACTCACAGCGGCAGACATCCAGCGCGCGCGAATAGTGACTGACTCCCGGAGGAACCAGCATAGCGTCTCCGGGACTTATCGCGGTCACTGAGTCTCCGACCAGCCACAGCCCTTTTCCGCAGCGGCAGAGTCCGACCTCGCAGACATCGTGATAGTGGAGCGAGTCGATTTCGCCCGCGGGAAGTCGGATCGCGCTGCCGTCCCGTACGAGTTTTCCGGGCGGAGGGCTGAAATTCACCGGATAAGAGCATTTTTGCACGATTTTCACCACTTTTTGGATTGCAATTATCTTCTGATTGTGCTATCATTATTATAGCATATTTCTTATGAAAAATCAAGGAGTTTTTGAAATGTTTATTGACTCAGGATTACTTTCGGTCGGATTCTCGGACGACCTTTCGCGTATCGGCTCGGTATCGCTCTGCGGCGCGGAGGCTGAGAGCGGACCGCTCTTTTCGCTCAGGCTTCGGGATGAAAACGGCGCGGCGACCCTGCTTGACGCTTCAATGGCGGAGCGCTCGGTCGAGTGCGGCGTGAATTCGGCGGAGATTACCTACCAATTCGATGGGCTTTGTGTGCGCGTGAGTGTTTCCGGCGGCGATGAGATTAAATGGAGGCTGTCGGTTGAGAATCATTCGCGGCTCGCCGTTGAGTATATCGACTTCCCGAACGTGCGTTTTGCCGGAAAACTCAGGCGCAACGGAGGCGACGCGGCGATAGTTTCGTCCTACAACGAAGGACTTTTAGTCGAGGATTCGCGGATGAAGCCTGACATGCGCGACCCGGAGTTCCCGTCTCAGGGCGGCTATATGATGTTCCCCTACATGCTCTCGTCGCAGTTCACGCTCTGGCTGGAGGGCGGGCGCGGAGTCTACATGGGCGTTCACGATGAGTCGCGCGCGCCGAAGGGGCTGGATTTCAGATGCGATGAGAATTCGACCGAGTTCCGCGTCAGGCTCTTCATGGGCGGCGAGTACGGCGCTGACGCTGTTACGCCGGATATAATATGGAAGGGTTTTGAGGGCGGATGGCAGGACGGCGCGGCGATTTACCGCGACTGGATGCGGAAAACGCTCGGCGCGAAGCCGCTCTCCGAACTCACGCTCCCCGACTGGTACAAGAACGACCTGCCGCTCGTCATCACCTATCCCGTGCGCGGAATCCACGACATGGACGAGATGAAGCCGAACAAGCTCTTCCCCTACGAGAAGGTTCTGCCGCTCGTCGATGAGTTCGCGAAGAAAACGAACTCGCGCGTGATGGTTCTGCTGATGCACTGGGAGGGAACAGCGCCGTGGGCTCCTCCGTATGTTTTCCCGCCCTACGGAGGGCTTGAGATGTTCGACAGCTTCATGAAAAAGCTGCACGACTCGGGCAATCTGCTCGGCGTCTATTGCAGCGGACTTAGCTACACCGAGCAGTCTAACCTGATCGCGTCCTACAACAATTCCGCGGAGATTGAGTCGCGCGGACTGAAAAAAGGCTTCTGCAAAGCGCCGGATCAGTCGGTCGTTCACAGCCGTATCTGTACGGGTCAGCGCTCGGGCTACGACATCTGCGCGGCGTCGGAGGTCGGAAAGATGATCCTCAACGAAGCGCTCAAGCCGCTTCTTACGAGCGGAGTCGACTATGTTCAGGCACTCGACCAGAATCACGGAGGAG
>CAKSOR010000485.1 GCA_934477985.1 uncultured Eubacteriales bacterium | reverse complement strand
ATTCACTTCCGGTACGTGGTTCTGGCGCGTGCGCACGTATAACCTTGATAATGTGGCCGGTGCGTGGAGCGATGCTGCCTCATTTGTCGTAGTCGCAGCGCCGAGCACACCCAAGGTCATTGTCCAGGCGGCCCCGCGGCCGCTCATAACATGGCAGACTAACGAGCAGAGCGCTTTTCAGATTCAGCTCGACACCGGAATCGACACTACGGACTACGGCTCCGGGAAGAGCTGGCGCAGCCCGGTCTATCTCGATGACGGGCTGCACGTCGTGCGTGTTCGGGTTCAGAACAGCTACGGGATCTGGAGCGAATGGGGCAGCGCCACATTTACGGTCAGTCACCCGACCAATGTCGCCAAGGTCACGTTAGTCGTTGACGCGGATCACCGCGCGGAACTGTCCTGGAGCTACACCGGAAGCTGGCGCACCTTTATAGTCTACCGTGACGGCGTTGCGATCGCAAAAACGACAGAATTCAGCTATACGGATGAATACTCTGTCGGAAATGTGAGCTATCAGGTGCGCGCCTGCGCCTCGGACGGGACTTATAAGTATTCGCTCTCGAATGAAGTCACAGTATCCGTCATGCCGGAAACCGTCATGCTGTCCGCGCTGGGCTCCGGAGAATGGCTGTTTTTAAGGCTCTCCACGGCACAGCACCGGACGAACACCATCAAGGCATCGCGCACGTTCAGCCTGACGCATCTGTCCGGGCGGAAATTCCCGGAGGCGGAGCTGACAGAGTTCTGCGACCGGTCGATATCCGTCAGCTACGCGACGGACGACGTTGCCGAAAAGACCGCGCTGGAGGCGCTGATGGGCTCCCCCGTCTGTCTCAAGACGCCGGGCGGCAAGATGGTCATAGGCATCCTCGACACGCTCAGCGAGACCGAAAGCATGTTCTACAGCTCATACACCTTTGCCGTGAGCCAGATGCACTATCCGGAGGAGGTCGACCTCGATGCGTGAGACGCGCTACAAGCTCAACGCCCTGCGCGGCGGTGTCTTCTTCAAAGAGCTGCGCTTCTCCCCGGACAACGCGCCGAACATCAAGTTTTCGGCATCGGCTGAAATAAAGCGCAGCTTCTCCGGAGAGATCGTCCCCGACGCAGACTTTGACATGCTGCGCGACGAGCTCCAGCCGATGATCTTCAGCGACGGAGCTTGGAACAGCCTCGGTATCTTCCGCCCGACGACGCCGAAGCTCTCCGGCAGTGCGACCGGCGAGCGGATGAGAATCGACGCATACGACCGCAGCTGGTTACTGCAAACAAGCCGCATCGAGACCCGGCTGCACCTCGCGGCAGGGCTCAACTACATAACCGCCGTCGAGCAGCAGCTCACGGCGAGCGGCATCGGGCTTGTGATAAAGACCCCGACGACCTCGACGCTGTCATGTGACCGCGAGGACTGGGAGCCGGGGACGAGCCGCTTGACGATCGTCAATACGCTGCTGCAAGAGATAGGATACCGGGATATATGGTTCGACGGCGACGGCATGGCGCATCTTGAGCCTTACGCCGCGCCGACGGCGGCGCGCATCTCCCGGCGCTACAGCTCCCGCGACGTGCTCCGGGCTCCGATAGCCCCGGACTATCAGTCGGAAAGCGACATCTTCAGCGCGCCGAACGTGTTCATTGTCGTCTGCGCGAACGCCGACAACGCCGAGACACTCGTCGCCACGGCGGTCAACGACTCCCCGATATCCTCGAAGAGCACGTTCAGGCGCGGGATGCGCATCTGCCAGCAGGTCAAGGTCAACCAGATCGCAGATCAGACCGCGCTGCAAGCCTACGCCGACCGGCTTGTGTCTGAGTCGCAACTTAGCACGCAGACGATCACCTTTTCAACGCTCCCTGAGCCGGGGCACGGCTCAGGAGATGTTATCGCCATTGACCACCCCACCATCGGCGGGGTGTATGAGGAGACCGCATGGAGCCTCACAATGCGCTCCGGCGAGCTTATGAGCCATTCGGCAAAAAGGACGGTGCTATAAATGGATGAAATTTTAGCCGCTGCCGCTCCGGAGGAGCAGGCAGAACAGGAGGAGATACTCATCGCCACGGTCGGCGCGGTGACGGAAACCGGCGTCACGCTGATCTTTGCGGGCGAGGAATCAGCCTCCGAAAAAACATACCAGGGCAACGTCAGCGCCGCCCTGAAGGCGGGCGACCGCGTAAAGATCACCAAGGACAGCGGGACTTATCTCATCGACTACGCTGTCGGCGTTCCCGGCTCTGCCGTTGAGGAGGACACCCCCGAGCTTCCGTCAGGCGGCACGAAAGGACAGGCGCTCGTCAAGAAAAGCTCCGCTGACGGTGATGTCGAATGGAGCACCATCTCGCTTACCGGTGGGCTGCCTACAGGAGGCTCTGACGGGCAGCTCCTCGCCAAGAACGGAACGGCGAACTACTCCGGCCAGTGGGTGGATAACCCCATACCGACCGGCGGAACAGACGGGCAGGTGCTGATGAAGGACGGGACGACTGCCCGTAAACTTAAATTCGGTGCCCCATCCGCCGGGCAGCTGGTCGCCGGTGCCCATAAGGTGACCCTGAGCACGGCCGGCGTCCTCGCCGGCGGCTCCAGCAAGGATGTCTCCCTCGGCAGCTCAAGCTACCCATTCAAGGACGTCTATGC
>CAKSOR010000484.1 GCA_934477985.1 uncultured Eubacteriales bacterium | reverse complement strand
GATTTTCGGCGAGCGAGCATATCGCCTCCGCGGCGAGCAGCGAATACTCAGCCGCGCGGTTCGACTTTTTAATGAAACTGTTCGCGCTGTAACAGCCGCGGGCGTGGTGCTGGAGCTCACCCTTGTGGAGCGGGACATCAAGCGCCTTCACGTCGTTAAAATACTCGTTCGGAGTCGAGAAGATCTTCTCGCCGAGCTCGCGCTCCTTTATAGTCTTTATCAGCGCGACGGTCGGACCGCCGCCGTGGTTTCCGACGCCGTAGAACGCCATCATCGGCTTTGTCTTAGCCTTTTCAGCGATCTCGTCGAGCTTTTTCAGCCGCTGCGGAGCGTCTGTTATGCAGTACGGGTCGGTGATTCGGAAAGCCCTTACGGTCGAGCCGTCGGCGGACTGCCAGTCGAAAAGATCGGTGAGCTCCGCGTTCTCGTGAGGTCCGGGACGCATGAAGACATAGTTCTCCATGCCTGAGAGCCTGAGAATCTGCGGAATCGCGGCGTTGTGACCGAAGGAGTCGACATTGTAGCCGGTCTTCGCGGTGACGCCGAACTTTTCCTTGAAGTAGCGCTGCGAGACGAGCGAATGTCTTGCGAAGCTCTCGCCAGTCGGAATATTGCAGTCGGGCTGCAAGAACCAGCCGCCGACGATCTCCCAGCGCCCCTCTCTGACGCGCTGCTTAATCTCCTCGAACATTCCGGGGTCGGTCTTCTCGACCCACTCGTAGTAGACCGCGCAGGCGGACGTGAATCTGAAGTCGTCGAAGTCCTTCATGCGGTCGAGCGCGCTGCGGAAGGTCGCGAGTATCTCGGAGAAGCCCTCCTGCCAGTTCCAGAGCCAGACCGGGTCGAGATGCGCGTTTCCGATAAGATAGAGTTTGTTCATATTTTCCTCCCATTTATTCAGCCGGGATTTCACAATTGACTGATTCAGCCAACGCGAGCGGCTGAGCTTTTCATCTATTATACCATCGCGTATGCGATTTGTCAATGCACTGAAAGGACATCATTCCCTCCGGTTTGTCTCTCACGTACACCTGAAGTCGAAATAAAAAGCCCCGGAGACCGGAGCTTTTTATTTATGAATAAACCTGATAGCTGGTGACTTCTCGAAAAGGTCTGAAATCAGCGTTTACTTGTCACTTCAACCGATTTTCTCGACATTCTCGATGAAGCTGTCAAACGCCGCCTGTGCCGCGCCCTTCTTCTCTGCATAGTAGGTCGACCAGTTCTTGTTTCTGACGATAGGCTCCTTGACATTGAAGCCGGCGTTCGCCGCGTTGCCGTAGACCCGTCCGAAATCGAAGGACGCCGTCTCACGGATAAGATCGAACATCTGTGCAGACTCGTCGTCACGCGAGTACTTGACCTTCATTGCGACCTCGTAGTACGCCGGAATGACCGTGTAGTAATTCTCCTCGCAAAGCGCCTCCATAACTGCCGAAGACGCGTCGGGATCAGCAGTGGAGGTAACTATGCCGAACAGCGTGTTCGACTCGCCGACAAGCGTTATATAGTTCTCCTGCGCCTCGTCATACTTTGGCATCGGAATGACCCCGAAATCGTCCTTCATATTGTTATAGGAGTTCTTCGCGTCATTGACCGTCGCGGCGGTGAAGATTCCCTGACCGTCGTTGAACATAGCCTTGACCTGCTTGAAATCGCCAGTGCCGTTCCAGAGCTCGGTCGCGTAGCCCGTGAACATGAACGCGCCCGCACCGTTGTAGAGGTAGTCGCTCAGCTTGTCCATCACGTTGACCATGCGCTCAGTACCGTAGGTGAGCTCAACCTTGTTGTTCTCGTCAAGCTTTGCCATGTAGCAGCCAGTGCCGTGCACGAGCTGAGTGACCGTGTTGTCCGAGTAGAAGAGGCAGCCGTAGAAGTCTCCAAGCGACTTACTGCCGTCGTTGTCAAGGTCGGAATAGATGTCGCGGGTGAGCGAGAACAGCTTGTCTATAGTCCACTTGCCGTCAGAGACGAGCTTGTAGGGGTCTTCGATCGAGTACTCGTCCACAAGGCGCTTGTTATAGAAGAAGCAGGCGAGGTTCTTGACATTCGAAGTCGCGATCTCTCCGGAGGCGACATAGACCTTGCCGTCTATCGCGGTCTCTTCGACAAGTCCGCGCGCCCACCAGGGGTTATTGAAATTGATGTATTTTGTCTCGTTGAGCGCAAGCAGCGCGCCGTCCGGAATCAGAGAGGGCATTATGGCATATTGCCCGCTGACAAGGTCGAATTCGTTGTCGTTAGACATAACACTCGATCTGATCATATCGAGATATACCGCGCGCTCAGCCCAGGTGTAGGAGCGCGGCTCGTTTACGATATTGACGCCAAGCCGCTCCTCAACGGTGCGGTCGCGGTCATAGAGAGCGTCGTTGACGATCTCGCCGTTCTGCTCGTCAGTGCATTCATCCTGCTCGAGCCACCATAACACCTTGACTTCCTTGCCGGAGAGATTCAGATCAGACGGCAGGGAGGTGGCACGGGTCTCTGCCGGTTCCTCAGTCGTGGTGACGCCGGAAGGATTTGTATCCTTGGCGTCGTCATTGCCGCCATTGCATGCCGCGGCAGAAAGCAGCATCGAGAGCAGCAGTGTAAGCGTAATAATCTTTTTCATTGTTATCTCCAAATTATATCTGTTCCGGAACGA
>CAKSOR010000483.1 GCA_934477985.1 uncultured Eubacteriales bacterium | reverse complement strand
ATGCGGCGGAGGGGACTAAGCGGTCGCGCCGACGTCCGGCGGCATAGCCGCCGGACGTGATGCTGACGTCTCGCGGAAATTCTGGGGAGTCCTGCTCACTATCGCCCTGAATTCATAAACGGCATCGTCTGAACTCGCAGACGATGCCGCTCTTATGTTTGCGTTCCGGTATATCCATCGGGAAGTATCCGCTCACTACAGACAATATTGCGCAAAGAGCACAAGAACAACCGCCGTCAGCCATACGCTAGGACTGCTCATATTCACCTCACGTGTCTCTTCATACTGTAAAATGAATAGCGATGCCAGAAATCCCGCAACGCGAAAAATACCGGGGGATACCCCGAAAGACATGTATTTCGCGTATATGCGTATACTGCCCTCAGACTCCGCTTTTTTTGTTCATTCACTTGATTTTTCCGCTCCGGTGTGATATAATTAAGCTGTGGAGGGATGAATATGGGAATACTGCTGATGCTCATAATCGCGATAGCGTCGATCGCCTGCCTTGTCAGCTTCTTCAAGACCCCGTCCGGCAAGTCCGGCACGGATGACAGCAAATATGCGGATGATGCCAACGACGATGATGATGACGAAGATGACGAAGACGATGACGACGACACCATCCGCTGTCCGAACTGCGGCTCGCCCGCTCATGTCCACGGCGACCAATGGGAGTGCGGCTGGTGCGGAGACAGCGGCTTCATAAGGCGGAGATAGCCCGCGGTCAGAGGTCGCGCTTCTTTCCCGTGTTGTAGAAATAGCTGACCGTGTCGCCCTGGAAGACGTTTGCGCGGTATTTCTTCGGTGTCACGCCGTTCTCCTCGCGGAAACGCTTTATGAAGTACGCCGTGCTCGAGAATCCGCACCGGAGAGCTATCGTGTCGATATTGTGGTCGCTCGACTCGAGCAGGTAGCGCGCTCTCTTCATCCGCGCGCCCAGTATGTAATCGCTTGGCGTGACTCCGATCTCCTGTCTGAAGAGCCTCGTCAGGTGGTCGGCGCTCAGACCCGCCATCTTGGCGAGCCCCTCGACCCGCAGCTCCTGATGGCACTCGCGGTCGATGTAACGGCAGGCCTCGAAGACTGAGTTGCTCAGCGGCTCGGGTAGCTTCGCGCGCTCGTGCACCGCGTCGGAACAGAGCAGCAAAAGCATCTCAAGCAGCGTCTCGTCGAGCTTTTCCAGCATTGAGGTCTCGCCGCCGTCGAACTTCCGCGAGTAGATCTCTATACGCTTGAAGAGCCCGGTCAGATCCTCCTCGTGCGCCGGAATGAAGACCGGCGGGATGTTGTCGAGAAGCGGAGTCTCAAAAACCTCCTGCAATGGAGTTGTGCGCAGTCTGTGCTGGCGTCCGTACTTTTCGACGACCTCTCCGGACAGGTCGAATGTCACCATCCGGCAGTAATAATCCCCGGTCGCGTAGGACACCTGCCCCGGACGGCGCATAACCATCGTCCCGCGAGTCACCGGGTAGTCGACGCCGTCGATTGTCTGCACTGAATTGCCATAGTAGTGGTAGTCGAGCTCGTAGTCGTGCACAAGCCGTTGATAGGGCTTTATCCTGCAAGCCATGCACTCGTAGGACAGGAAACTCAGCTTTGAAAATTCGTTCATCCGGAACAGCTCCTCCCCAAAATATCGGAAATCTTATATTTTTCGTCGCGGTCGATACTTGACCGGGGCGATTTTTCGTGCTATAATTTTTATACGAGAAGACATGTCTTAATAAAACCATTATACCGCAAAACCGACGAAATGTCAAGCGGTACGGAAATTTTTGCGCGCGTAAAAATTCAGGAAAAACTTTTTTTGAAAGGAATTCTTATATGAAACGCGTTCTTTCGTTATGCCTTCTTATGACCCTCATCCTGACCTCCTGCGGCTCGAACAGCGTCGGCGATGAGACCACCGCGGGAGAGTCGACAACATCGACCGCGCCTGAGACGATTGATCCGGCGTTTGAGTCGGCGCTCCCCGCTGAATACGACCTCGGCGGATATGAGATCACGGTCGCGCGCCGCTCGCACGAGAAAAATTACTGGGCGCTCGGAACTTTCGCCTTTGCCGAGGAGACCGGCGAGGCGCTCGACGACGCGATTTACAGGCGCAATCTCGCCGCGACCGAGAAGTACAATTTCACGCTCAAAGAGGTGAATTTCGACTCCGACCCGGTTGACAAGGTCAACGCTTCCGTGCTCGCCGGGGACGATGAGTACAGAATCGCGATGATTGAGATGTCAAGCGCCTCGAAAGCAGTCGGCGGCAGCTATCTGAATCTGTATGACCTCGAATGGCTCGCGCCTGAAAAGGCGTGGTGGGATCAGAACATCCAGCGCGACCTGACCGTGAATGGCAGACTTTACATGCTTACCGGCGACATCCTGGTCGCTGACAATGACGCGATGATGATGACGATGTACAACCGCCCGCTCGCCGACGACTATAAGTTCGAGAATCTCTACGACGCGGTGCGCGATGGACGCTGGACATACGATCTGATGATCTCGCTGGCAAAGCAGGTGTCAGGCGACCTCAACGGAGACGGAAAGTACGACGAGAACGACCGCTATGGGCTGATGTACGTCAACAACGCCTCGGCGGAACCCTATTTCGCGTCGACTTGCACATATCTCTATCAGATAAGGAA
>CAKSOR010000482.1 GCA_934477985.1 uncultured Eubacteriales bacterium | reverse complement strand
GTAGTAAGCCCCCTTCTTCGCGAGGAGCTCCTCGTGAGAACCGCTTTCCGCGACAACTCCGCCGTCGAGCACGACGATCTTGTCCGCGTCGCGTATCGTCGAGAGACGGTGCGCGATGATCAGACTCGTGCGTCCTTTCATTAAAGCCACCATCGCCGACTGAATGTGCATCTCGGTGCGCGTGTCGACCGACGATGTAGCTTCGTCGAGAATCAATATCTTCGGATTGGCGAGCACCGCGCGGGCGATCGACAAAAGCTGCCGCTGTCCCTGCGAGAGATCGCTGCCCGACTCCGCGAGCACCGTCGCATACCCCTCCGGCAATCGCTCGACAAAGATGTCCGCGTTCGCGGTCGCCGCCGCTTTCTTCATCTCCTCGTCGGTCGCGTCGAGCTTTCCGTAGCGTATGTTCGCCGCGATTGTGTCGGAGAAGAGAACGGTGTCCTGCAAGACTATCGCGATCGCGCGACGCAGTGTCTTCTTCGGGATGTCCATTATGTCGATGCCGTCGATCGTGATTCTGCCCGAGTCAATGTCGTAGAAGCGCGTCAGAAGGTTGACGACTGTCGTCTTTCCAGAGCCGGTCGCGCCGACTATCGCGATCTTCTGTCCCGCCTTGACATCAAGGTCAAAGCCCTTCAGCACCGGCTCGCCCTCTTTGTACGAGAACTTTATGCCGCTGAAGTCGATGTCGCCCTTTATATCCTCCGGCTTCACGGGATTCTTGCCTTCATCCGGCTCTGAACCCGCTTCCATTATCTCGAACACACGCTCCGCGCCCGCGATTGCCGTCAGTATCTGCGTGTACTGGTTAGCGATCTCGTTGATCGGACGGGTGAACTGCTTCGAGTACTGCAAGACTGCCTGGATCGCGTCGATGCCAAGCCCGGCGCTCGCCGCCAAATAACCTCCGACCGCCGCTATCAGCAGGTAGCCGAGGTTTCCGATCATGTTCATGCACGGACCCATTACGCCGCCCCAGATGTTTGCCTTGATTCCGACCTTACGGTACTCCGACGAGATCTTCCTGAAGTCGCTTATCGACGCGTCCTCCTTTGAGTACGCCATGACAGTCTTGTAGCCGGTGACCGTCTCCTCGATGTGTCCGTTCATCTGACCTAACAGCCGCTGCTGCGCGACAAAATATTTGCGCATGAACTTCGACAGGTTGGTCGTCACGATTATCGTCAGCGGTATCGTCACCATCGCCACGATAGTCAGCTGCCAGCTGTACAGAAGCATCATCACGAACGAGCCTATCAGCGTGATAATCGCCGAAAAGAGGGACGCGATCGACTGCGAGACCGAGTTTGATATATTCTCGACATCGTTCGTCATGCGGCTCATTATGTCGCCGTGACGATGCGTGTCGGTGTATTTTATCGGGAGGTACGCGATCTTTGAGAAGAGATCGGCTCTCATCGTCGAGACCGTGTTCTGCGACAGTTTTGCCGCCGCGACGCCTTGAAGGTAGGTAAGCACCGACGACGCGATATAGACAACCGCCATCACGATGACGACCATATACAATTTGTCGAAATCAACGTGCGCGCCGTCGTGGTCTATGGTTATCGCTCCGATAGCCTCAGCCTGCAACGCCGGTCCGGCGAGGTTCAGAAGCGCTATCAGTATGACAAGCACCAGAAGCGCTATCAGCAGAACCGAGTTCCTGCCGATGTATTTTACAAGTTTCGAGAGCGTGCCTTTGAGATCCTTCGGCTTCTCGGCGTTCATCCTCCCATGTGGACCGGGAGGTCCTCCGCCGCCGGGACGCATTGAAATAACCGGACGATCGTTCTTGTTCTCAGCCATTGTCGCTGCCTCCGTTTCTCTGCTGCGAATCGTAGATGTCACGATAGGTCTGGCAGCTGTTCATAAGCTCGTCATGCGGCGCGAACGCGATTATCGTTCCGTTCTCGATGACCGCGATACGGTCGCAGTTCCTGATCGACGCGATTCGCTGCGCGATCATTATGACTGTTGTGCCCTGAATGTTTTCACGGAGTGCCTTGTGCAGTTTCGCCTCGGTCGAGAGGTCGAGTGCCGACGTCGAGTCGTCGAATATCAGTACCTCGGGGCGGCGGATTATCGCGCGCGCGATGGCGATTCTCTGCTTCTGTCCGCCAGAGAGCGACGCGCCCTTTTCGGCGATTATCGTGTCGTATTTGTCGGCGAATTTTTCGATGAACTCATCGGCCTGAGCGATCTTCGCGGCCGTCTTTACTTCCTCGTCGGTCGCGTCGGGGCGTCCCCAGCGGATATTGTCGGCGACGGTTCCCGAGAAAAGCTCGGTTTTCTGGAGGACGAAGGCGATCTTGTGGCGGAGAGTCTCAAGATCGTATTCCTTCACGTTGACGCCGTCGATGAGAACCTCGCCCGAGTCGGTGTCGTAGAAGCGCGGAATCAGGTTGACAAGCGAGGATTTGCCCGATCCGGTCGCGCCGATCACGGCGATGTTCTCGCCCTTTCTGACGCTCAGATTGACGTTTTCAAGCACGGGGCGTCCGGCCGAGTTCGGGTAGCGGAAGCTGACGTTCTTAAAATCGACGGCTCCGGTCTCGGTCGTCTCGGGAATCTTCTTCGCGTCGACGAGCGCGGGATCCGAATCGAGGATCTCAATGATTCTCTGCGCGCTCGCCGAGGCTCTGG
>CAKSOR010000481.1 GCA_934477985.1 uncultured Eubacteriales bacterium | reverse complement strand
CCTCGCGGGAGCGAGGCGGAACAGGTGGCGCTGGAAGCGCCATCGCCCTCGCCCTGCGAGGGCGATGGGCACGTGAGTGCCCGCCTGCGCGCCGCGCGCAGCGCGGCGCCCGGCGCGGTCTGACCGCGCCGTCTCACGGGTGCTTGCGCCCGGGAGATTCGAGCGCCGGAGGCGATCGAACCCGCGGACACGGTATAGCCGTGTCCGCGGCAGACGACGGTACTCACTTAAGGCAACACCGCATGATTTTAAACGCGCAGGATGCGCAAGACTTGCGAAGCAAGTCGTCGGATTATTTCGTCAGACTATGCGAAGAACTTTACCAGCTACGTAGCAACTGGTGAAAGAAGCAAACAGATGCGTACTTAAGGCGTAAGCCGTGAATTGCGCGGTGTTGCCTTAAATGTTCAGAACATAATCAGGCAAAAGCAACCCCGAATGGGGAGAAAGGGAGCTTTCGCAAACGAAAGCACAGGACCGAAAATGAAAATACCGCAGCCATTCATCCCGCTCCGAGCCGAGACAAATGGGCTCGAGCACACCGTCCACGTCATCGGGCGCGATTACACGATCGGCGCTGACGGAATGATCACCTCGATAAAGTCGGAGGGAGTCGAGCTCCTCGCCGCTCCGATGCGCGTTGTCTCGGTCGAAGACGGCGAACCGTCGGACTGGGACATGAATTACCCCGAGAACGAGTCCGAGAGCTTTATTCAGCGCCGTTCCGACGAGGAGATAGTCATCTGCGGCGCGAAGCAGTCGGATCGTTTTATAATCGACACCTGCTATAAGATCGACTACGATGGCTGTATCGACATCGACTTCAAGCTGATGACCCGCGGCAAAACGGTCGCGCAGGTCTTCGGAATCGCCGAGACAAAACCGACGCTCTTCAAGCTAGATAAACTCTGGCTTGAGATTCCGCTGCGCGCCGACGCGATGACACTCTTCACAAGCTATCCGAACAGCGCGATGTGGCTTGCCGACGGCACTGAACGCCCATACACCGATATGTCGATGAGCGGAAAGATCCCGGAGCAGACGGCGGCAATGCCGTTCAAGGCGCTTCTCTGGCTCGGCAACGAGGAGCGCGGACTCGGTTGGTTCGCCGAGAGCGACAGAAACTGGCAGCCGGTCTCGAACACCGACGCGATGGAGCTTGTCCGCGATGGCGACACGCTGATTCTGCGTGTCAGACTGCTCGACAGCCACCCCGTGAGCTGGAGCGCCGACCCGAAGACCGGACTTTACGCTTACACGCCGATAACCTTCAACTTCGGACTTCACGCCACGCCTGTCAAGCCGTTTCCGAAGCAGCCGTATATCCACAACGCCTTCCACCTCGACTGCGGAATCAAGGTCAAAGGCAATTACATCGACGTCCTCGCCGGGCGCTATGACGAGCTCAAGGAAAAGGGCGTCACAACGCTGATTCTCCACGAGAAGTGGAACAAATCGCAGAACTGGTTCGAGCTGAGCGAGTTTACGAAGCATCAGATCACGACGATCACCGACGAGTGTCACAAGCGCGGAATAAAGGTGCTGACCTATTTCGGATATGAGCTTTCGACTATGTCGCCAGAGTGGAGCGAGCTTGAGGATGAAGTGACCTTCAGAGACGCGCAGGGGCGGCTCGCGGGCGGATGGTGGCGGGTTCCGTTCCAGAGGGATTATGTAGTCTGCTACAACTCTGAATACGCGGATCTCTTCATTGACGGGATTACAAGGATCATGGACGAGTGCCACACCGACGGAGTATATCTCGACGGAACGCACCACGCGCGGCTCTGTTACTCGACCGAACACGGCTGCGGATGGTATGACCACAATGGCAAGCTGCACGGAAGCTACTGTTGGAAGGCGGTGCGGAAGCTCTTCAAGCGGCTGTACGATGTGGTCGGGTCGCGCGGCGGAGAGATAAACGTGCACGCGTTCGGGTTCGTGAACTTTACGGCGATACCCTACATACATCAGAACTGGTACGGTGAGAATCTGCAATTCGCGCTGATGAAGGGTTCGACCGCCGACATGGATCTTGACTATTTCAGAGCCGAGTACATCGGACGGAATATCGGCGCGCCGGTCGAGTTCATCGCGTATGAGAACCGTCCTTACTGGACATTCGAGATGGCGCTCGCGTCGTCGCTTCTGCACGGGATACTTCCGAGACCGAATGACATCGGACATCCGCTCGAGTTGATGAGCAGTGTATGGAAAGTGATCGACGGATTCCCGGTCGACAAGTCGGAGTGGCTGCCGTACTGGAAGAACGACGTGAAGATCACGCATGATAAGGTGAAGGTCAGCTATTACCGTTACACCGATCTTGCGGGAGACGTGCAGATACTGGCGTTCGTCGTGAACATTTCGGCGAGCACGGTTGAGGAGGTCGTACTAGGTTTCAGCGAGGAGGTATCGACGGCAGTCGATACGCTGACCGGCGAGAATGTCGGGTTCAGGTTCGGGCTTGGCGGATACGGTTGCAGGATACTGTTTGTGAAGTGAGCCAGTACGCGGGCATGAAAAAAACCGGAGTTACCGGTGGTGGGTTTGATCCGCCCCACGATAGTTTCCGAAAGAGGGGGAACGCTCCGCGCATCCGCGCGGTGCGTTCCTTTTGTATGGCCCACCGTGTCCGGCTCCGCGCCGTAGGCG